>DHON01000080.1 GCA_002409965.1 Firmicutes bacterium UBA5389 | reverse complement strand
CCTCCTTTTTTTTTTTGGGGGGGTTTTTTTTTCCCCGGGCTGTTTAAGGGGGGACAATATCACAGACGCATAACAAGAGGGGTTGGGGTTGGGTTGTGCTCGCCTGCTTGTAGTGGTATAATACCGATTCGGTTGGGTCTATTCCCGACCGAGGGGGTAACCAAGTGGCCAAATACGTAATAGTCACAGGCGGAGTCGTGTCGGGCCTTGGAAAAGGGATCACGGCTGCTTCTTTAGGAAGACTTCTCAAGGCCCGAGGGGTTTCAGTCGGAGTGCTCAAGTTTGACCCGTATATCAACGTCGACCCTGGAACCATGAGTCCCTACCAACACGGGGAGGTTTTCGTCACCGAAGACGGTGCCGAGACCGACCTCGACCTCGGCCACTACGAGAGGTTTATCGACATCAACGTCACCCGCGACAACGACATCACCACCGGAATCATATACTCCTCTGTGCTCGCCAAAGAAAGGCGCGGCGATTACCTCGGCGGAACCGTGCAGGTCATTCCCCATGTAACCAACGAGATCAAAGAGTGCGTCACTCGCCTCGGGCAGAATGGATTCGATGTTGTCATCGTCGAAGTCGGCGGCACGGTGGGCGACATAGAGAGCCTGCCGTTTCTTGAAGCTCTTCGGCAACTCAGAACTGAGGCGGGTCGCGAGAACGTGATGTACATACACGTGACCCTGGTGCCTTACATCCCATCGGCGCGCGAGTTCAAGACCAAACCTACACAGCATTCGGTCAAGGAACTCAGGAGCATAGGCCTCCAGCCCGATGTGATTGTCGCTCGCTCGGATCGTCCTCTTCCTGCCGACATCAAGAGCAAGATCGCCCTGTTCTGCGATGTGGAACCGGACGCGGTGATATTCAACCCCGATGCCCAGTCTATCTACGAGGTGCCCCTCATCCTGGAGCAGGAGGGTTTCGACGAGATCGTGGTGAAGCGTCTTGAGCTGTCGTGCCCTGTGAGCGATCCCGACATGTCGGCGTGGCGGCAGATGGTGAGCAAGCTCAAGAGCATCAAACGCTCGGTTAGGGTGGCGCTTGTGGGCAAGTATGTGGCGCTGCCCGATGCGTATCTCAGTGCCGTTGAAGCGCTTCGCCATGCCGGAATCGAAAACGAAGTGCAGGTCGATGTGGATTGGGTTGATTCCGAGGCCCTTGTCGGCTACGAGCAGGCGGAGAAGGCGTTGTCCGGTGCCCATGGCGTCCTGGTTCCGGGCGGGTTCGGCCCGCGCGGGGTGGAGGGCATGATATTGGCCGCCCGCTACGCTCGCGAGCACAAGGTTCCGTTTTTCGGGCTGTGCCTTGGGATGCAGTGCGCTGTGATCGAGTTCGCTCGCAATGTATGCGGGCTCAACTGCGCCAACAGCACGGAATTCGATGCCGCCACTCCCCATCCGGTAATCGATTTCATGCCCGAACAGCGCGACATCCAGCGGATAGGAGGGACTATGCGCCTAGGTGTCTATCCATGCCGCCTTGAGCCCGGGTCGAGAGCGGCGCATGCCTACGGCGAGACGCTGGTGCACGAGAGGCATCGCCATCGGCACGAGCTGAGCAACGCCTATGTCGGCATCCTGGCCGACCACGGCCTCAGGTTCTCGGGGATAAGCCCCGAACGGAGTCTAGTTGAGATACTGGAACTCTCGGACCACCCCTGGTTTGTCGGTACGCAGTTTCATCCCGAGTTCAAGTCCAGGCCGGGCAGGCCCCATCCTCTGTTCAAGGAGTTCATCGCAAGATCGATTGAATACTCGGAATCTTGATGGTCGCCTTGTGCTGGGGATACGGAGTCCACGCCGCTGGGCACAATTGATTGTGAGACATGCGCCGGAGGATTTTGGCGCAAGACGGCGAATGTGAGTCCCATAGCATCCAGGCCGAATGGGTGGCCGCACAATTTCTTCAAGCAAACCTCATCAGTTGATTCATAGGCGTACCATTCATATGGCTCCACAGGAGTTTCCTATTTCGCACGGCCGAGCGATTGCCCTTAGTAGGCGGTCCAGCTGCCCAGAACACACTGCCTGCCGTTTAGCCTGTACTCTTTTGCCCATATACCCTGAAAGGAAGATGCGCTACAGATGAATATCGCGGAACTAGAGAAGAACACCGTGCCCGAGCTGCATGAGATCGCCAAGGACTTGGGCATAGCCGGCCACTCGCAATTGCGCAAACAAGAGCTGACCTTCGAGATCGTCAAAGCGGCGTCTCAGAAAGAGGGAAACCTGTGGGCCGATGGGATCCTGGAGATCCTTCCCGAGGGTTTTGGGTTCCTGCGCGTAGGGCGATTGACTCCGAGCTCAGACGACATCTACATCTCCCCATCACAGATACGCAGGTTCGTGCTTCGTAAGGGAGACATGGTCTCGGGGCAGGTAAGGCCCCCCAAGGAGGGCGAGAAGTACTTCGCGCTGCTTAGGGTGGAGGCCGTCAACGGGCTCGACCCTGAACTTGCGGCGAGGCGCTCCCACTTCGAGGACCTTATACCCGTGTACCCCGATGATCGCCTGCGCCTGGAGCACGACCCCAAAGACGTTACCACGCGGCTGATCGACCTCATGGCGCCCATCGGCAAGGGGCAGAGGGGTCTGATCGTGTCGGCGCCCAAGGCAGGCAAGACGACCATTCTGAAGAAAATCGCCAATGCCCTGACCGCCAACCACCCGGAGCTGACTCTACTTGTGCTGCTGGTGGACGAGAGGCCCGAAGAGGTCACCGACATGGACCGTTCAGTGAACGGCATGGTAGTGGCGTCTACGTTTGATCAGCCGTCTTCGAACCACGTGCGGGTGGCCGACATGGTGTTGGAACGCGCCAAGCGCCTCGTCGAGCATGGCAAGGACGTATTGGTGCTGCTCGACTCCATCACGAGGCTGGCGCGCGCCTACAACCTCGAGGAACCTTCTTCCGGGCGTACCCTGTCGGGCGGGGTGGACCCGGCGGCGCTGCACAATCCCAAACGCTTCTTCGGGGCAGCGCGCAACATTGAGGAAGGCGGGAGTCTGACCATCCTGGCCACTGCCCTTGTGGACACGGGCAGCCGAATGGATGAGGTGATTTTCGAGGAGTTCAAGGGGACAGGCAATATGGAATTGCACCTCGACCGCAAGCTCTCCGAACGCCGCATATTCCCGGCCATAGACGTGAACAAATCGGGCACGCGTAAAGAGGAGCTGCTTCTCACCCCCGAGGAGCTGGAAACCACGTGGGTGCTGCGCAAAGCCATGTCGAACATGGGCTCCGCCGAGATGACCCAGCTCATGATAGATCGAATTCAGCACACCAAGTCCAATCGCGACCTCATGGGGCTCATACTCGAGTCTAAGTTCGCCGAGAATCTGCGTAGCTGGCAGAATTCTCGCTAAGGGGCAGAAGCTGCCCTTCTTGTGTGACCGTACGCAATCATGGTGGTATACTGTAATAGACGCCAGGCTGACCCCGGGCTGGCGCTGAAGGTCGATGGGGGGAGATAGTGCTGAGGAAGAAACTCGCTTCTGTGTTGTGTGCCTTTGTGGCGTTGTGTTTTGCGTGCCGACTGTGGGTGGGAGCAGGAGCTGCCGCAAGCCGCAGCCTCACATTCACAGAGAAGACCGTCCAGTCGTCGTCCGCTTTTGGGTTGCTCAAGAGCTTCTGTGCGCACAAGTATACGGTGCTTCTGGCGTGCTTTGGAGCAGGTCTCGAGGTAGTCGCCGACTGGGACGCGGGTCTTTTGGTGACAGAATCGCCCAATCCGGATCGGAGGCTGCTCGCGCTGGCGGCCGGGCCGGATGGGCTGATTGGCGCCGTGCGTGCACTGAGAGACCAGTGCATGCCGGCGAAGAAAGCCGCCGCAGCCGCTGCTGCTTCTGGGGGTGCAAACTCACAAACCGCCGGCGGGATCCGTATGATCAGGCATAGTGTTGCCCAGGGCGAGAGCCTGTCCGTGATAGCCGAGGAGTACTCGGTGAGCGTCGACACCATCGTGTGGTCCAACTCCCTGTCCAACCCGAATAAGCTCAAGGTCGGGCAGGTGCTCAAGTTCCCCTCAATATCGGGAGTGGTCCACGTGGTGAGCCGAGGCGAGTCGATATGGACAATCGCCAAGAAATACGGGGTCAGCCGGAATGAGATCGTCCACGCCAATCAACTGGACGAGCCCGACAAGCTCAAACTCAAGCAAGCTCTGGTCATACCGGGCGCAAAACCGGTCGTGGTTCGCAACGCGCCTGTAGCTGTGGCTTCCAGAGGTTCTGCCGCTTCACGGTCGTCTTCATCGTCTTCCACATCGCATTTCAGCGATGCCCTGGCCTGGCCGCTGTCGGGGCGCATCTCCTCCCGCTTTGGCCCCAGATGGGGCAGGATGCACAACGGAGTAGATATCGCTGTGCCCATCGGCACGCCTGTGAAGGCTGCAGCTGATGGTTGCGTCGTGTTCACCGGGTCGAGGTCGGGTTACGGCAGGCTCGTCATCTTGGACCACGGCGGGGGTGTCCACACGTACTACGGCCATAACTCGTCTTTCGCGGTCAAGGTGGGCGATACGGTGGCCGCGGGCGGCCGGATCGCTCTATCCGGCAATTCCGGCGTCAGCACTGGGCCGCACCTGCATTTCGAAATCAGGGTGAACGGACGGGCAGTCAACCCGCTCGATTACCTGAAGTAGGCAGCAGATGGGGAAGATGGCTATGCTTTCGGTGGCCGCGAGCGACCGGGCGGGGCAAGTGCTCAGAAATGATAACGCGCGAGCGGTGGCCCGCGCCGGCAGATACTTCGTCGAGCTCCGCAAGTCCGACATCATCCCGCTGCCGGAGGGAGCGAGCCTGATGCGGTTGCCCGGGCGCGTTCCGGTAGGCGCCGATGTTTCATCCGGCGAGTTCGTGCAGGCTGGCCCGGGAGAGGCGATTGCAGCAATTCTTCCCCAGGGGTACACTCGCACGTTCGTTCCGGCGTACGTGTCGCAGTCCCACACATCTCGCACTAGCCATACCCCTGGTCCTCGCTATCCCCACGGCCAGGCCTACACCCATGCCTGCGGCGATGACGCTCAGGCCCCTGTGCTTCCGCTCTTTGGCTATTCCGCTGTGGCTTTCGACGGCGACCAGATGGTCGTTGCCGCAGTGCGCACCGACGAACGAGATTCCTGGGATCCGTCCCACTACAACCTGCCCGAACTGCCATCGCTGGCCGAGGCCGCCCTGAAGGCCCATGCCGGAAACCGCGTTCTGAGGCAGCTCGCCAGGTGCGCCCTGGAGTATCAGTGCTACACCGCTCAGAACATGTTCTATCGGCGGTGGGAAGCGGGCATACCCGTCTCGCCGACGTGCAACGCGCGCTGCGTCGGCTGCATCTCCAAACAGCCCTCCGAGTGCTGTCCGTCTCCCCAGCAGCGCATAGACTTCGTGCCCCGAGTCGATGAGATAGTGGAGCTCGCCCTGCCTCACCTAGAGGAGGCGCCTCGGGCCATTATCAGTTTTGGACAGGGATGCGAGGGCGAGCCCACAAACGAGTGGCGCGTCATCGCCGAAGCCTGCCGCGCCGTTCGGGCGCGCACCCGCCGAGGCACCCTCAACATCAACACCAACGCCGGCAATGTGGAGGCAATAGAGGCCCTGTGCGATGCGGGGATGGACTCCTTCCGCGTCAGTCTGGTCAGCGCGCGCCCGCCGTACTATGAGCGCTACCATCGGCCGCGCGGATACGCCTTGGCCGATGTGGAGCGTTCCATTGCCGCCGCGAGAAGCCGCGGGGCATTCGTTTCCATCAACTACCTGACTTTCCCCGGGTTCACTGACCTCGAACCTGAGGTGGACGCCGTGTGTGCTCTGATTGAACGCACGGACGTCCAGATGGTGCAGTTCCGCAACCTCAACATAGACCCGGAGGTCTTCTGCGGCTTGATGCTGGAGGAGCGCGGCGAACTGCACGAACCTGGCGAGGCCGTCGGACCCGTCGGACCCGCCGGACCCGCCGAACCCGACGAACCCGACGAACCAGCCGGCATCGCCCAAGCCGTAGCTCATCTTCAGGACTGCTTCCCCGACTTGATAATCGGCAACTTCAGCGTCGCTCTGCGCGACTAGCTACTTGGGCGGCCAGGCGGGCCGAAAGGCAGGCATTGGCGCAGCTCGGCGTGGGTGCGTGGTGGAATGAGACTAAGGTATCTGCGACTGGTATCACGCAACGGAGCGATGCGAGGGGCGTGCAATTGCGGAGTGTTGTTCGAAAGCCACCGCGAGACAGGTCAGGGAATCGCCGCTCAGCGGGGGTATGACCGTTGCGTCTCGGCCGCGCCTCGGCGGTGCCTCGGTCCAGGCCCAGCGCTTGGCGCTTTTCGACCGCGCCCGCGACTGTCCGCGAGGCGCATGGGCGCCCAAGGCTCGCGCCCTGCGGGATGAGCGCGGCTTTGACGGGGCCCTGGTATGGGCAGATCGAGTTGCTGAGCAACGGGCAAGTTGAAGGGCTTGTGGACCGGTTAGCCATGACGGGGGCTGAGAGACGAGGCTAGCGCTGAACGCAACGATCTCGCACGATACCTTGAGACAAACAGCCAGAGAATGAGGTATTACGAGTACCGAGCCAAGGGACATCACATTGGCAGCGGCGGCGTAGAGAGCGCACGCAAGAACGTAGTGCAGATGCGGCAAAAAAGACCGGGAATGCGCTGGAGCGCCGAAGGATCTCAGAAGGTTCTCAACCTGAGGACATATGTCCTGAACGGTAAGTGGGACGAATTCTGGCGTAACCGCAATGAAAGGGCCAACTCAGGAGCTGGGAGGCAAACGAAGTCCCTAATGGCAGCCTAACCAATCACCATGGAGGAAACGGCGCCAGGCCTTAGGAGCAACAATCGTTACACGCACCCGCTCGGCGGCTCGGCAGCTCGGCGTTGCGGTGTTGCGGGAGGTCGGGGCAGAAAAGAGGGTGACTGCATGCCTGGGCACATGGAATCAAATGGGTACGTCAGTATTTGACGAAAAGTCCGGGCCATTTGCTCACATTCTGACGCTAGCGTTGCAGAAAGTGAGCATGAGTGCCAACCTTTCCCTCGTGACCGCCATTTAAACCTATGTTTCTACCCTTCATCGCGCCTCTGGACGGCGGAATCCCATAAACTGTTGCCAGGCGGCTGCCCAATGGCTCGAAAAGCCAGCCCTGTGCTAGAATTTGTCAGCATATGCTCAATTACGGACACACCTGTGCTCAATAGTGAATGCACCCATGCTCACATTTGGCCGCTATCCGCGAAACTTTCGTCAAAAAAGGAGCATCCCAGTTTGTGCCATGCGCAACTGGGTCAACGGCGGGATCATATCTATGGAGTTGCTACGGCTATGGAGTTGCTACGGCTTCAGGAAGCAGGAAGGCGGGGGTAAGCTCAGCAACTCAGCAAACCGATTGTGCGGCCTTCCGGACCGTCTGCGCCGCCCGATCCGTTCTCGCTGCCCGTGTAGCCTGACCTCGAATGAGGGACTGGTGTCTGTCTTTATCTGACCAATAGACGGCGAAAAGGCGCTTGCGTTTTTGGAGGCTTGGTGTATCATGATGTGCAGAAGGTCAGTAATGGTCAAAGACTTGGGAGAGTGCCATGGCAAGCCTGTCCGACTACATTGAAAGCTACCTCAAGCTCCTCTTAAGCAGCGTGCCCGATGAGTGGGTCGAGATACGCAGGCGGGATCTGGCGGAGCGGTTTCGGTGCGCCCCTTCGCAGATCAGCTACGTCCTGACCACTCGTTTTACCATTGAGCGCGGCTATGTTGTGGAGTCGAGGCGAGGCGGGGCAGGCTATATACGCATCTTCAGGTTGGGGGCGGCGCCCGGAAGCGATGCTCTTGAGGTGGTCCGCGAGGCAGTGGGCGATGCCGTCGACCGGAAGGCCGCGGATGACCTCATTGTCAGGCTGGTTGACATGGGGGCGCTTAGCCCGCAGGACGCGGCGTTCGTGCGGGCAGCGGTGCACGCCGACGATGGCGACCGGCGGCCGGAGCTCGATGGAATCGTCAGGGCGCGGGTCCTCAAGGCCACTCTTCTGTTTGTGCTGACTCAACCTACTACCGAGTGAGGACTGGGAGGTCATCATCATGCTCTGTCAGGTGTGCAACAAGAGGCCTGCCAACGTGCATGTCACCAAGGTCATAAACAACGTCCGCACCGAACTCCATCTGTGCCAGCAGTGCGCTCGGGAGCGCGGCGAACTGGAAGTGTTCGCCGGGCCGAAGTTCGCGTTTTCCAACCTGCTTGCGGGCTTGCTTCAGAGCGACCCGGCGGCTGGCGTTCCCGCGGGAATACCAGGCGGCGCTCGCAGGGCATGTGCTACGTGCGGCCTGGAATACCCCGAGTTCATGAATACTGGTTTTCTGGGATGCTCTGAATGCTACTCGCAGTTCCTGCCCTTGCTCAAGCCGCTCGTTGGGCGCATTCACGGGCACGCGCGGCATACGGGCAAGGTGCCGGCCCGCGCCGGGAAGGCTGTGCGCTTTCGGAAAGAGCTTGAATCTCTGCGCGAACAACTGCGCACGATGATTGAAGCGGAAGAATACGAGAAGGCGGCATTGGTTCGCGACAAGATCCGTGACCTGGAGAAGGTCGCGGAGCAGGCTCAGGCTAAGCAGACTGAGGACCAGGCTAAGCAGACTGAGGACCAGGCCCAGAATGGCGTGGCTGAGGCCGGAGCTGGAGACGAAGCGGGAATCGATGCCAACGCCGGGATCGAGGCTGAAGCTGAGGCGGAGGCTGAAGCGGATGCTGAAGCTGAGGCGGATGCTGAAGCCGGGGTCGACGATGACGGGGAAGGGAGGTAGTCGCAGATGGCAGGCAAGCGTGGAGAGCGTGGAGAGCGTGGAGCAGGAGAATACTCTGCTTTGTGGATGGCTGGAGGCGGTCCCGAATCCGATATCGTAGTGTCGAGCCGGGTGCGGCTGGCCAGAAACGTGTGTGGGGTGCCTTTCCCTCACCGTGCCGATGCCCAGCAGCTCCAGGCAGTGCTGGCCGGAGTGCGCGGCGCAGTCGAGGCCACCCCGTCCATAGGACCCACTGAGGTGCTGGGCATGGCGAGCATGTCCGTGCTGGAGAGACAGCTTGCGGTGGAGGAGCATCTCACGTCTCCACAGCACGTTCAGGAACCGAACAGCAAGGCTCTGGTCCTGAACCGCGATAGATCCGTAAGCATAATGGTGAATGAGGAGGACCACATCAGGATACAGGCGATTCTTCCGGGGTTCCAGGTCGATGAGGCCCTCAGGTTGGCCTCCGCTACCGACGATGCGCTGGAAGAGACCCTGGACTACGCGTTCGACGAGGCCCTGGGTTATCTGTGCGCCTGTCCCACGAATGTGGGAACCGGTCTGCGTTCGTCGGTCATGCTTCATCTGCCCGCTTTGGCGGCAGTCAACATGCTCGGGCAGGTGCTGGCATCGGTGTCCAAAGTCGGGCTGGCTGTCAGGGGAATCTACGGAGAGGGAACAGAGGCTGTGGGCAACTTGTTTCAGGTGAGCAACCAGGTGACCATGGGGCGCTCTGAGAGCGAAATAGTGGCGCATCTCAAGGCGGTGGCACGTCAGATTGTCGACAGCGAGCGCAACGCCAGGGGCGCGATTATGTCCGATGCCCGGACTCAGCTGGAAGACAGGGTCTACCGGTCGTACGGGATCTTGACTAACGCCAGGATGATCAGTTCTGAAGAGGCGCTCAAGCTGACATCGGATGTGAAACTCGGGGTGGATCTGGGTTTCATCCCGGGCATGCCCGCGGCGCTTCTGACAGGGCTATCAGTCGACATAATGCCTGCCCATGTCCAGCGGTTTGTGGGAAGGGAACTCAATGCCTGGGAGCGGGACGTATTTCGGGCCACTCTCATAAGGGAGCGGCTTGCGGCGGCGACTCCCAGGGCCGATCAGGGCAAGGAGGAATGACGGATGTTCGGTTCATTCACTGAAAGGGCGCAGCGTGTCCTCTACCTGTCGCAGGAAGAGGCGCGCAAGCTCGGCCACAACTTCGTGGGCACCGAGCATATTCTACTTGGCCTGGCCCGCGAGGGACAAGGCGTGGCCGCGCGCGCTCTTCAGAACCTAGGAATAGAACCAGACGCAGTGAGGCAGGAAGTTGAGAGCATAATCGGACGCGGCGACTCCGGCGAGGCGGGCACGGTGGGCCTGAGCCCCAGAGCCAAGCGCGTATTGGAACTGGCCATCGATGAGGCGCGAACTATGGGCCACGGATATGTGGGAACAGAGCACCTGCTCTTAGGGCTCATCCGGGAAGGCGAGGGCGTGGCCGCGCAAGTGCTGCAGAATCTGGGCGCCGATGTGGATCGAGTCAGGTCGGAGGTTCTTGACCTTTTGGGCGGAACGGGCGGCGGGGGCGCCGTGCAGCGGCCGGACAGCGCCGGGCAGGGGGCCGGGCGCGCTCAGCGCAAGAAGGGCACGCCCACCCTGGAGCAGTTCGGGCGGGATCTGAGCGCGATGGCCCGCGAGGGCAAGCTGGATCCGGTGATCGGGCGCGAGCAGGAGATGAACCGGGTGATCCAGGTGCTGTCGAGGCGCACCAAGAACAACCCGGTGCTCATCGGCGACCCGGGCGTGGGCAAGACGGCTATTGTGGAGGGCTTAGCGCAGAAGGTCATGAAGGGCGATGTGCCTGAGCTGCTGAAGGACAAGCGTGTGCTCACCATGGACATGGGCGCCATAGTCGCCGGCACCAAATACCGGGGTGAGTTCGAGGAGAGGCTCAAGAAGGTCATAGACGAGATAGTGAATTCGGGAGACGTGATCCTGTTCATCGATGAACTGCATACGGTAGTGGGAGCGGGCGCCGCTGAAGGCGCCATTGACGCTGCCAACATCCTCAAGCCCGCGCTGGCCCGCGGCGAGTTGCAGTGTGTTGGAGCTACCACGCTCAATGAATACAGGAAGTACATCGAGAAAGACGCTGCCCTGGAGCGGCGCTTCCAGCCCATACAGGTGGGAGAGCCGTCTGTCGACGAGACCATTGCCATACTCGAAGGGCTGCGCGACAGGTACGAGGCGCACCATAGAGTGAAGATAGGCGACGATGCGCTGCGGGCGGCGGCGGTCTTGTCTGACCGTTTCATCGCTGACAGGTTTCTGCCCGACAAGGCCATCGACTTGGTAGACGAGGCCAGCTCCAAGGCGCGTCTTGCGACTCACGTTGCCCCGCCCGATATCAAGCGACTGGAGGAGGAACTAGAGCGGGTCAGATCCGAAAAAGAGGCGGCCATACAGAACGAGGAGTTCGAGAAGGCTGCGCAGCTGCGCGACGAGGAACAGAAAACCCGCGACAACATCGATGAGCAGCGCAAAGAGTGGCAGAGCCGCCGCTACATTGACGGGGCGGTGGTAACGGAAGAAGAGATCGCCCAGGTTGTGGCGGCGTGGACGGGGGTTCCGGTGACCCGGATCGAACAGACTGAGGCAGATCGGCTGCTCAAGCTGGAGGATGTGTTGCACCGCCGGGTCATCTCGCAGCACGAAGCGGTGACTGCTGTGTCCAAGGCCGTAAGGCGGGCTCACGCCGGCCTGAAGAGCCCGAGACGTCCTGTGGGCTCGTTCTTGTTTCTCGGCCCCACGGGCGTGGGCAAGACCGAGCTGGCGCGGGCGCTTGCCGAGGCGCTGTTCGGCGATGAGGACTCCATGATCCGCCTGGACATGTCGGAGTACATGGAAAGGCACACGGTTTCGCGGCTGATCGGGGCGCCGCCTGGATACGTGGGATACGAGGAGGCAGGGCAGCTCACTGAGAAGGTGCGCCGCCGCCCGTACTCCGTGATCCTGTTCGACGAGATAGAGAAAGCTCACCCTGAGGTGTTCAACATCCTTCTGCAGGTGTTGGAGGATGGGCGCCTCACCGATGGCCAGGGCAGGACGGTGGATTTCCGGAACACTGTACTGATAATGACGTCCAATGTAGGGGCGACTCAGATTCAGCGCGATACGGTTCTTGGCTTCCGCGACGAGCATGATGAGTGCGATTCGTATGAGCGCATGCGCGACAAGGTCATGTCCGAGCTGAAACGGACCTTCAGGCCAGAGTTTCTGAACCGCGTGGATGAGGTCATAGTCTTCCACGCGCTGGGCCGCGCGGAACTCGAGCAGATAGTCGAACTCATGCTGCGACAGGTCAGTGCGCATCTTGAGCCGAGGGGCATACGCCTTGCGTTCACTCCCGCCGCCAAGGATCATCTCGTGGATGAAGGCTACAGCCCTGAATACGGCGCACGCCCGCTCAGGCGGGTGATCCAGCGACTGGTGGAGGACCGTCTGTCGGACGAGATCATCGCCTGCCGTATCAAGGACGGCCAGGAAGTCGGCGTGGACGTGCAGGAAGGCGCTCTGGTCTTTCGGGTTGAGGGGAAGAAGGGGGCGCCTGACGGCGCGGCGAAGAATACGAAGGACGCAGTCGAGGGACGCAAGAGCTGAGGCTGAGACCGTGAGAGTTCTGGGGGTTTGTGTATGAAGGGCCCAAAGGGCGTTTTCGTCTGCCAGGAATGCGGATACGAATCCGCCAAATGGATGGGCAAATGTCCCGCCTGCGCCAGCTGGAATCGGTTCGCCGAAGAAGTCCGGCATGGGGCGGCGATGGTGAAGGCGTCCAGCCGGCGCAGCGCGTCCAGGCGCGGGCTGGCCTCCGCGTCCGCGTCGTCGGCGGCAGGGCAGGCGGCGGCAATGCCGGTTCCAGTGGGCCAGGTGGTTTCGGGGGACGAGGAGCGTCTCATTACGGGGATAGGCGAGTTCGACCGGGTGCTGGGCGGCGGGGTTGTGGCCGGGTCAGTGGCGCTGATAGGGGGCGACCCCGGCATCGGCAAGTCTACCATTCTGCTTCAGGTATCGGCGAGCGTTGCCCGGCGGATCGGGCCGGTGCTCTACGTCACGGGCGAAGAATCGGTGCGCCAGGTGGGTCTGCGTGCGGCGCGACTGGATGCGGTGGCCGAGCGCCTGCTGGTGCTGGCGGAGACGGACATCGTCTCCATCGTTGACCGGATCCAGACGGTCTGCCCGGCGCTGGTTGTGATCGATTCTATCCAGACTATGGACGACCCCGGCTTGGAGTCATCGCCGGGCAGCGTAGGCCAGGTTCGGGAATGCACTGCCCGGCTGATGCGCGTGGCCAAGGAAGAGGGCACGCCGGTCTTTCTTGTGGGGCACGTCACCAAATCGGGCGCGATTGCCGGGCCGAAGGTCCTGGAGCACATCGTGGACACAGTCCTCTACTTCGAAGGTGAGAGCACGCACGCTCACCGCATCATCCGGGCGGTGAAGAACAGGTATGGTTCCACCGACGAAGTCGGGATGTTCGCCATGACCGACGCCGGCCTGGAGCAGGTGGAGAACCCTTCGGAGACGCTTCTGTCGGAGCGGCCGGGCGGAGCGGCCGGATCCGTGGTGGTGGCCAGCGTGGAGGGTACTCGGCCGCTCTTGGTGGAGGTGCAATCGCTGGTTGCCCGGTCGGCGATGGGAACGCCACGGAGGACGACCACCGGCGTCGACTACAACAGGACAGCCATAATCATCGCAGTGCTCGACAGACGAGGCGGTTTCGCCATTGGAATGGAAGACATCTACGTCAACGTGGCAGGCGGGGTCACTCTCAGTGAACCCGCTGCCGATCTGGGCATTGCGGCGGCGATAGTGTCCAGTTTCCGCGGCGTGCCCGCATCTTCCGGGACGGTTGTGTTCGGCGAGGTGGGGCTGGCCGGCGAGCTCAGGGCTGTGAGCCGCGCTGACCTCAGGGTGGCGGAGGCCCAGCGCCTAGGGTTTGAAAGATGCGTGCTTCCGCGTCATAATCTTAAGAACATGGCCAGGCGGCCGGGGGGCGTTGAGATCATAGGAGCGGCAAGCGTCCGAGAGGCTCTGGACGCAGTGTTTGCGGGGGTGAACACTTGATGGCGGAGAAGTTGCGCAAGATTTTCAGCACGGTGGCACCTGGGACTCCGCTCTACGATGGGTTAGAGAACATCCTGCGCGCCCGGACCGGCGGTCTCATAGTTGTGGGCGATACCCCCGAGGTCATGCAGATCGTAAAGGGCGGGTTCAGGCTGGACGCCGAGTTTTCACCGGCTGCCCTTTATGAGCTGGCCAAGATGGACGGGGCGATTATTCTGTCATCCGGCACTGACAGAATACTTCACGCAAATGTCACTCTAGCGCCCGACCCCGACATCCCTTCGCGCGAGACCGGGTTGCGCCACAGCACCGCGGAGCGTGTCTCCAAGATGACAGGCCAGCTGGTGATCGCGATCTCTCAGAGGCGCTCAGTGATCACTGTCTACTCGGGGCACACCAGATACGTCCTGCGTGACATTGGAATGGTGTTGGCCAAGGCCAACCAGGCATTGCAGACCATGTCCAACTACCGCGACGCTTTGGTCAAAGCGCTCGCGAACCTAACTGCGCTGGAGTTCATCGAAGAGGCCACGCTGGTGGACGTGTGTCGGGTTCTGCAGAGATACGAATTGATGAGACGTGCGTGGGACGAGGTCACCGACTACATAGCTGAACTTGGATCTGAAGGCCGGCTGGTGAAGATTCAGGCTGACGAGGTCGTGGGGGGCGTGTGGGAAGAGGTGCTGTTCGTCGCCATGGACTACATACCCGACGGCGGGCAGGCCGAGGCGGAGCGGCTGATGCGCTCCATTGCCGAGTGGGCTTTCGACGAGGTGCTTGAACTGCCGAGCCTTTCGCGGGCGCTTACTCAGAACTCAGGCACCGCGCTGGAGTCGTCCATGTCGCCCAGAGGCTACCGCGCGCTGTCGAAGATCTCGCGGTTGCCCATATCGGTGATACAGAATGTTGTGGCCGGATTCGGGTCGCTCAAGGCCATACGCAGCGCTACCGTAGAGGAGCTCGACGAGATAGAGGGCATCGGCGAGATAAGGGCCAGGGCAGTACGTGAAGGACTGGCTCGCCTTCGTGACCAGGTAGTTCGAAACCTGGTCATGTGATCGGGACGTGGGGAATCGGGCAACGGCAGCCGTGCGTTGGTAATCGCGCGATTGCGGAGCTATGTAAGGTTGAACAAGCCTAGCATCCGGATGCGATCGTATTCTTTGACCATGATCTCGTTCATGTCGAGGTCGGCTATTGCACAGAGGGCCGCAACGTAGAAAATCGTCTGCCCCAATTCGGTTTCAAGAGCCTCTTTGCACTCCGGGCAGAGCTCGCCGCTGAGGTGCGAACAGACCAGACGCCTGAGATCCTCCACCGATACATCCTCGGGGAACTTCTGCCGGTGGGCCTCGATTTCAAGGCACCCACAGGCCGTGACTGCCTTGGCCATCGCTCGGTTCACCCGTGCGCTGGCTTCCTGGAATTTCGACATCACGTCGAGAACGCTTCGGTGGCGAATCAGATACTCGCAGACGGAATCCTGGAAGTCGCTGCATGAGAGGTCGGCCAAGAGCGCTCACCTCCAAATACGGTACACGCAGGTGATATGGCCGGGCTGAAGTTCAACTTGATTATACGTTTGGTCTACCGCGTTGTCAATCAGCCTCGGATCTGGCCTCGGATCAGGCGAATTGACTGGCCTGGCAGGCAATGGTACAATTACATAAGGCGCTCGAGGAGGAAGTGATGCGAACCATGTTTAGCGTGGGAGACAGAGTGGTCTACCCCATGCACGGCGCTGGGGTGATTGAGGCCATAGAAGAGCGTGAAGTCCTCGGGCAGCGGGACAACTACTACATCATGCGTCTACAGGTTGGCGATATGAAAGTGATGGTTCCCCGCGGAAACGCCCTGGACGTCGGCCTGAGGCCGATCATTGGGTCTGAGGAGATCGCCAGGGTGTACGAGGTTCTAGGTGGGGAGAAAACCGTGATGAGCCAGAACTGGAACCGCAGATATCGTGCGAACATGGAGAAGATGAAAACAGGCGATATCTTCATCGTAGCTGAGGTAGTGCGCAATCTGGGCATCAGAGACAGGGAAAAGGGACTTTCCACTGGTGAACGCCGCATGCTCGAGAACGCCAAGCAGATACTGACAAGTGAGATGGCCATGGTCGAGAGTCGCTCGTGCGAGGAGATATCCCGCGCGATCGACTCGATACTCGATTCGGCCTAGACGGGCCGCCCGTTTTCATAGTCCGCCGCCCATCGGGGATACTAAACTGGAACAGTCGGGCTCAACTGTTGCCGGCTGGATGGAGGTGAAGCGCTCAGTGCGCAATTTGACCACACGAGTGCTGATGGTAGGGGCCGGGGTCGCCGTTGGATTTTTTGTCCACCGAGCGTTCCCCGCGGCCGTGATGGCGCCAGAGAGCCAAGGCGCCGGGCTCAGGATCATGTTGGGGGCAATGACTGGCGGAGGGCTGATAGGATTCGCTATCACGCCGCTTCTGCATCAGGCTGCCTCCCGCTTCGGAAAGTGCGTCG
The DNA here is from genome assembly GCA_002409965.1 of Firmicutes bacterium UBA5389. GTDB lineage: Bacteria > Bacillota > DTU025 > DTU025 > DTU025 > UBA5389. The sequence continues at coordinate 10,562 of DHON01000080.1, read as the reverse complement.
ACTCAGGAGTCCGCAACATCTCGGCGAGCGGCATAATCGCCGGCGCGGTCGGCATGATAGTCGGCCTAATAATAGCTAATCTGCTCGCCATTCCGATTGCTCTCATACCATCGCTGGGCAGCTACGTGGGGATTGCCCTTAACGTGTTTTTCGGCGTGGCCGGAATGGTTATCGGCTCGCACAAGCGCGAGGAGATCATGTCTATACTGGCGCCGCTTCCGCGCAGCGGCGAGGCGGCGCGGTCGGCCATTGCCCGGGAGCGGGGCATGAAGAGCTACATGGGCAAGGCCAAGCCAAAGATACTCGATACCAGCGTCATCATTGACGGACGTATCGCCGACATCGCCGACAGCGCATTCATAGAGGGAACGCTGGTCGTTCCCGGGTTCGTCCTTGAGGAACTTCAGCATATCGCCGATTCCTCCGACGTTCTCAAGCGGAACAGAGGTCGGAGGGGTCTCGACATCCTCAACAGGATGCAGAAGGACGGAAACCTCTCCGTCCAGATCGTCGATAGAGCCATCGAAGACGCAGAAGTAGACGCCAAGCTCATCAAGCTTGCCCGGATAATGGACGCCACCATACTGACCAACGACTTTAACCTGAACAAGGTGGCTGAACTGCACGGCGTTGTAGTGCTCAACATCAACGAGCTGGCTAACGCATTGAAACCGGTAGTGCTGCCGGGAGAGGAAATGACCGTCCACGTAGTGAAGGACGGCAAGGAGTCTGGGCAGGGAGTAGCTTATCTCGACGATGGCACCATGGTCGTGGTGGACGGTGGAAGACGCCACATCGGCGACTCCATCGGGGTGCTCGTCACCAGTGTGCTCCAGACCTCAGCGGGCAGGATGATCTTTGCCAAGCTCAAGGCCGTCGACCGCGCTGTGTGATTGAGCCGTCCGGCCGCACGGGAGGTGTATGTGCATGAAGGCAGCACGTTGTCCGTGCGCGTCAGCCATTGTGGCGGCTGCGGGCTCCGGAACACGTATGGGTGCGGTCGTTCGCAAGCAGTACCTGGATCTCGGCGGCATGCCGATTGTGGCCCGGTCAATGGCCGCCCTGGCTTCATCGGGGGCTGTGGGCCAGATAGTGGCGGCGGTGCCGCCAGGCGATGAAGAGGAGTTCGAGAGGGATATCGTAAACCGATACTCCCTCTCTTCGCTTTGTGAGCACGGGTGCATCGTGGTGGCCGGCGGCGCGAGCAGGCAGGCGTCGGTGGCGCGCGCTCTTGCGGCTGTGTCGGGCGAATATGAGATCGTGGTGGTGCACGATGCGGCGCGTCCGTTGGCGGGAACGGCGGAAGTGTGGGCGGCGGTGGAAGCCGCCAGGCAGTGGGGCGCCGCGACCTGCGCAGTGACGCCGAGCGACACCGTCAAGAGCGTGACGGCTTGGCGCGATGCCGGCGATGCGCTGGTCGTCGCCGAGACGCTGGACAGATCGGAACTGCGGATGATTCAGACGCCTCAGGCCTTCAAGCTTTCGGTATTGCGCGAAGCGCACGAGCTTTCAGGCGATTTCGTGGCCACAGACGATTGCGCTCTGGTGGAACGGCTGGGCCTGCCCGTGGCCGTGGTGCCGGGATCGCTCCGGAATATCAAGATCACAACCCCGCTGGACCTGGCAGTGGCCGAGGCGCTGCTTGCATCGGAGTCGGAGTCGGAGTCGGGGTCGGAGTCGGGGGCAAGCGTAGCGATGGGCGAGGCGGAGATGAGCAGGACGAGGGCGATGGGCGGGTTGGGGCCCCCCCTGATGCGCCCGGGCCAGGGATTCGATATTCACCGTCTCGTACCCGGCAGGCGCCTGGTGCTGGGCGGAATCGACATTCCGTTCGATCATGGGCTGCTGGGCCATTCGGATGCGGACGTCCTGACTCACGCGGTGATCGACGCCATGCTGGGCGCGGCTGGGCTGGGCGACATCGGGCAGCATTACCCCGACACCGATCCGGCTTACGCCGGCGCGTCCAGCATGGTTCTGCTGGAGCGGGCGGTGGGCATGCTGCAGGCTGCGGGATACCTGGTTTCCAGCGTGGACAGTGTGGTGATAGCTGAGCGCCCCAGAATCGGTCCGTTTGTGCCCCAGATGCGCGAGTCGCTGGCAAGGGCGATGAAGGTGGGCCCCGGATGTGTTAATATAAAGGGAAAGACCACCGAGGGCCTGGGGCCGATGGGAACGGGCGAGGCCATCGCGGCCTTGGCTGTGGCGATGGTAGTCGACACGCGCGGCCCCGCCGCCCCGCGGAGCCTGGGTGGAGCATTTTGAAGGGGGTCCTGGACCATGGCGATGAGAATCTACAACACCCTTACCCGGCGCAAGGAGGACTTCGTGCCAGTCAACCGGGGTAAGGTGGGCATGTACAGCTGTGGCCCAACGGTTTACGACTACTTCCACATCGGCAACGCCCGCGCGTTCGTGGTGCCCGATGTTGTCCGTAGATACCTGCAGTATCGGGGCTATGAAGTGACGCTGGTTCAGAACATCACCGATATAGACGACAAGATCATCCGGCGGGCGGCTGAGAGAGGGACGACAACCGAGGAGGTAGTCGGCCAGTACGCGCAGGCCTTCATCGACGATCGCGATGCTCTGGGGATCAAGGCCCCCGACATCCAGCCTCGCGCCACCGAGCATGTGGCGGGAATGATCGAGATGATCAGCACGCTTATCCAGAAGGGACTGGCCTACGAGCGCGGCGGCGATGTCTACTACGATGTGTCGCAGTTTCCTGAGTACGGCTGCCTGTCCAACCAGAACATCGACGACCTAGTGTCCGGGGCCCGCGTGGACGTAGGCGAGTCCAAGGACGATCCCCTCGATTTCGCGCTGTGGAAGGCGGCCAAACCGGGAGAGCCGTCGTGGGAGAGCCCATGGGGTCCGGGCCGTCCGGGCTGGCACATCGAATGCAGCGTGATGTCTACGAAATACCTGGGTCCCACCTTCGACATACACACCGGCGGGGTGGACTTGGTCTTCCCGCACCACGAGAACGAAGTGGCCCAGAGCCACGGGGCCAACGGAACGCCCCCGGTGAAGTACTGGATGCATAATGGGTTCATCAACATCGATGGCCAGCGCATGGGCAAGTCGCTCGGCAATTTTCGAACCATCCGCGATATTCTGAAGCAATACCCGGGCAGGGTAGTGCGGTACTTCCTCATATGCAACCACTACCGAAAGCCCATCAACTTCAGCGACGAAGAGCTGCGTATGTGCGCCAAGGCTCTTGGGCGCCTGGAAGACGCGGTGTCAAACGCCCTGTTTGCGCTGGGCCAGGCATCGGGATCTGGATCGCTGCCGTGGGATGAGGTCCGATCGCTGGCGGCGAGCGCCGATGGGGGCCCGGCTGGCGAGGCAGGCGCTGCGGGCGATGCAAGCGCTGCAGGGAGGCTGGATGCCGCGGTCGCAGCTGCCAGGGCGCAATTCGAGGAGTCTATGGACGATGATTTCAATACAGCCGGCGCGATTGCCGCTCTGCACGAACTGGCCACTGCGATCAACACCCATGTCAACCAGGAGATGTCGGGGCGTGGCCGAGCGTCCGAGGCGGAGCGCGGGGCGGCGGCCGGGGCTGTGCTGGCCATGATGGAGCTGGGCGATGTGGTGGGCATCATTGAGCCCGGGTCGATTGAGTCGCGAAGGGCTGGCGGCGCAGAGCAAGGGCAGGGCGAAAGCGGGGTCGAGTCGGGGGTGACCGCTGACCGCCTCATCCAGCTGCTGCTGGATGTGAGGGCGGAGGTTCGCGCTGCGAAGCTATACCAGGTCTCCGACATGATCCGCGACAGGCTGGGCGAGCTTGGCGTGGTGGTGGAGGATACTCGTGACGGGGCGAGGTGGAAGATTGTCTCTAGGTGAGCGGCAGGCGGCGGAGGTGTCGCCGCTGGTGCTGGCGTACGTGGGCGATGCTGTGTGGGAGCTGTTCATCAGGTCGGAGCTCGTGGCGGAACACGGCGCCGGCTCGCGGGTGAGCGAACTGCACCGTCTGGCAAAGCGCGCAGTCAACGCCGAGTCGCAGTCCGCCATGGTTCACCGCCTTATGGATCACCTTGCAGAGGACGAGCGGGACGTGGTCAGGCGAGGGCGAAATGTGAGGCCCGGGCACATCCCCCGGACATCCGGGCCTGCTGATTACCGTTGCGCCACTGGGTTTGAGGCGCTTCTGGGGTTTCTGTACCTAACCGGCAGGACCAAGCGCCTAGGAGAGGTGTTAGCCGTGGCAGAAGGCCTCGTGGACGGGGCTGGCACATGACTGAGACGCAATCAGGCCAGGCCTATGTGATATGGGGACGCCGTCCGGTGATGGAAGCGCTGGAATCGGGGCGCGACTTCAACCGCGTTGTAGTCGCGCGCGGCGGGGCTGATCCGAGAATAGTCGCCATGGCGCGTAAGCTGCGCGTGCCTGTGGCGGAGGTCGAAAGGGCCGCCCTGGACCGGATCGTGCGCGAGGCCGGAGGGGGAACGCACCAGGGAGTGGCGGCTTACGTGTCTCCCATCAACTATGTTGAACTGGACGATCTTGTGCGGCGAGCCCGCGATGCCGGCGAGGAGCTTTTCGTTTCGGTGCTGGACGGCATAGAGGACCCGCAGAATCTGGGTTCGATCATTCGGACTGCGGATGCGGCAGGCGCGCACGGCGTCGTCATTCCATCGCGCCGGGGATCGCAGGTGAGTCCGGCGGTGGCTGCGGCCTCTGCTGGTGCGGCGGCATACACGCCTGTTGCACGGGTGACCAACCTCACCAGGGGAATTGAGCAGTTGAAACAGGCAGGGGCGTGGGTAGTGGGCACTGCTCCCGATGCCGACCGGAGCCTGTTCGAGGCGGACCTGACAGGTCCGATCGCCGTGGTAGTGGGAAACGAGGGCAAAGGCATGTCGCGATTGGTTGGCGAAGCGTGTGATTTCACAGTGTCCATACCTATGGCAGGGCGTGTAGGCTCTCTCAATGCCGGTGTGGCATGGGCGGTGACGGCGTTCGAGATTGTGCGGCAGCGCGCTGCAAACCAGGCGCAATTGGCAGACGGGCGGCAGCTACCGGAGCCAAGGCCATAAAAATCCAGTCAGACGGGAAACTGACGCCAGGGGGCTGGCTTGACTGGCTCTGACGCACTGGGGTATAATGACCATGGTTTCGGGGTCAGCCTCAGAATTATGCCCGCCGCAATCGAGCTTATCTGTGCGCCCATCGCGGCGTTGTCAAAGAGGTCCATCATAACGGTCCCGCCGGGGGTGATTCATTACAGTCAATCACGAGCATAGTTGCTCTCCTTTTCAAGCTTCGCTTTCGGGAGGGGACGTAATTGAGCGTCAACCTGCAACATGAAGTCTACATCAGCTACGAGGAACTCGCTGATGAGCAGATCGTAGAGCACGCCAGGCTTGGTGATCGCATCGCTGAGGAATATCTCATCAACAAGTACAAGAATTTCGTGAGGGCCAAAGCGCGCTCGTATTTCCTTATCGGCGCCGACAGGGAGGATATCATCCAAGAGGGCATGATCGGCCTGTACAAGGCGATTCGCGACTTCAAGCCGGACAAGCTCGCGTCCTTTCGAGCCTTCGCTGAACTCTGTATAACTCGTCAGATCATTACGGCGATTAAGACTGCCACCAGGCAGAAACATATACCGCTGAACTCCTACGTATCACTCAACAAGCCCATCTACGATGAAGAATCCGACCGGACCCTGCTCGACGTGCTATCCGGCAACAAGATCACCGACCCTGAGGAACTGGTGATCAGCCGGGAGGAGTTCATCGACATTGAGAGCAAAATGGGCGAATTCTTGAGCGAACTCGAGAGAGAGGTCCTCAATGCCTACCTCGATGGGAAGTCGTATCAGGAGATCGCTCAGGAGCTCTGCAGGCACGTCAAGTCCATCGACAACGCCCTGCAGCGAGTCAAGCGCAAGCTGGAACGGTATATTGAAAAGCGCAATGAGTGAGGGAGTCGGACGGTGACACCCGTGAGAACTCCTGAGTTCGTCCTTTTTGACCTGGATGAGACGCTGTACCCGTCCTCCAACGGGCTCATGAACCTAATCCGCGACCGGATCGTGGAGTACATGATGGTCCGACTGGGCTGGTCGCGGGCTGAGGCTGAAGAGCGCCGCGTCGAGTATGTGAGGGAGTACGGCGTCACTCTTGACGGCCTGCGCAGGCTGCACGGAGTGGACGTGGGCGACTACATGGAGTTTGTCCACGCCGTGCCGCATTCAGAGTACATAAGGCCCAATCCTGAACTCGACAGGATGCTGGCGCGCCTGCGCCCGCCTAAGGCCATCTTCACCAACGCAAGTCAAAGCCACGCGCGCCGAGTACTGTCGGCGCTCGGAGTGTCAATCTCCCATTTCGAATGCATATTCGACTTCGAAGCCGCCGGCTGCTGTCCCAAACCCGATCCGGAGGCATATCGTCGGATTCTGAGGCGCCTTGGCGCCAGCGGCGACCAGTGCATGCTGGTGGAGGACAATCCGCGCAACCTCCGAACGGCCAAATCGGTGTTTGGGATGAGCACTGTGCTGGTTCGAAAGGCCGGTCAGACAGCGGGAAGCCAGGCAGGGATCGGCCGGGCAGCGGTCGACCGGGCCGACCTGGCGATCCGGGCCGACCTGGCGATCCGGGCCGACTTGGCGATCCAGGCCGACTTGGCGATCCAGGCCGACTTGGTGATCGACGACATCCTCCGGCTCGAACAGGTCCTGGCGGAAGCGACACGGCAGATCTAGTCTCAGCCAATCGAAAAGCTTTCCATTCGCCCGGGAGCCCATCTCCGCGTGTTTTCTGCATGCCGTGGAGTGCATCATAAAAATGGGGTTGCATTGCATGAAGATACGGTCTATAATCGAGCCTATAGTCTACTACATGCAGAAAGGGAGTCCCGTCCAGAATGAAATGCAACATCAAAGGCCGTTTTGTCGCGTGTCTCATTGCTGTCTGTCTATTGTACATGAGTATTCTTGCATCCTCGGCTGCGGTTGGAGCGGCCGGCCCCGATGCGTCTACGACTGTGTCTTCTGTGGCCTCCAGCGCCAAGGCCGCGGCGATCAAGTTCGCGGAGGATAACAAGGGCGTCACCGTTGACATCGCCAAGTCGCTCTGGGAGTACTCAGAGGTAGGGCTGGATGAATACAAATCCTACGTGAAGGCGGGCGATGTGCTCGCAGGCGCCGGGTTTGCGATCAAGCAGTCGGCGGCGGACATCCCCACCTGTCTCGTGGCCACCTGGGGTTCGGGCCAGCCGGTCCTGGGCATATATGAGGACATTGACGCTCTGCCCGGTGTTGGGCATGCGTGCGGTCATAACCTCAACACCGCAGCGGGTGTGGTTGCCGCCATGTCTATCAAGAGCGCAATGGAGTCGCACCAGATTCCGGGGACGATCAAAGTGTTCATCAACCCTGCGGAAGAAGTGTGGGACGTGGCGCCCCTGGTCGCCGCCGCCGGGTATTACGATGATGTCGACGTTCTCCTGAGCTTTCATGCAGGAACGGAGAATACTTCTGAGTTCGGAAGCACGATGGCCATGGATCATGTAGAGTACAAGTTCAAGGGCAAGGCCGCGCATGCTTCCGCTGCTCCGGAGAAAGGCCTGAGCGCGCTGGACGCTGTGGAGATCATGAATGTCGCAGTGAACTACCTGCGTGAGCACTTGATCCAGGAGATGAGGATACACTACGTGATCACCGATGGCGGTGCCGCGCCTAACATCGTGCCTGCTACCGCCGCCAGCCGTTACTTCATACGGGCACCTAAGTATCCCGACGTGGCCTACGCCAGGAAGCGTATCGACGACTGCGCCAAGGCGGCCGCGCTCGCTACAGGCACTGAGTTCGAGATCGGGTTCAGCTCGGGGATATACAACAAGGTTCCCAGCAAGTCGTTGGCGCTGCTGGCGATGGACTCGATAAAGTCGGTCGGGCCTCTCGAGTTCGCCGATGACCAGGTTGCGCAGATGAAGGCGCTCGGAATCAGTGGAATGCCCGACAAAGCCATCAAGGAACCCACTGGCAGTCAGAGCTTCGGATCCAACCCCATAGGCGATGTCACCTGGAAGACGCCCAGCACCACTCTGGGAGTGGCTACGTGGGCGCCTGGAACGGCCGGGCATTCATCTGAAGCCGCTGTGCAGAGCGGAGCGGTGTACGGCTTCGAAGGCGCGGTGCAGGCGTCCAAGGCTCTGGCGGTGATGGCTATCGAGCTTCTGACCAATCCGGAGTCGTTGGCCGGTGTGAAGGCGGAGTTCGCAGAGAGAATGAAGGGAATGCCGCCGTATGAGGGCAAGGCGATGATACCTGAGGTGGCCTACCCTGAGGCGCCGGGCATCACGGTGTCGGCCGCCGACGGGGCTGTCAGTGTCAAGTCCGCCGAGACAGCTTTTGCTGAGGACGCAGGCGATATCATCGTCATCTCATCGATGGAAGGCGACGAGCTTGCCAGCTACATCCTGCCGGCCTCGACGGGCGCGGAAGCTGGTCCGCAGGCGCCGGCGGAGTACGCCTTCAAGATCCAGGGCAAGGTGGACGTCGGTCAGCGCCTGAAGATAACGTTCATCGATGCGAGTAAGGGCGGCGATACCTGGTTCTACGGCTACGTGCACGCTCAGTAGAGTAGGCAAGCCCTCCCTGCTGCCGGGGTTCGCGGTCGGGGGCTTGCGCTGAGATGCCCGGGTCAGGCGGTGGGCTCAATGGGCCGATGCGCCTGGCCCGGGCTCTGTCTTGCGAGGCGATATGCAGGATAATCGGGCGATTGAGCGAAAAGCTCAGAGTGGCCGGGATGGCCGATGTGCGACATCGAGCCGCAATCGAATTGGCTGCAATGGAGGGGCAGGCCGACGTGAATGGCGTTTTCGATATCATCGGGCCGATAATGGTAGGGCCGTCTTCTTCGCACACCGCGGGCGCGGTGCGGCTCGGGTTGGCGGGACGGGCGATCGTAGGCGGCCAGCCGTCTAGGGCCGATCTGACGCTGCACGGATCATTTGCGCAGACGTACAGGGGCCACGGCACAGACGTTGCTCTCATCGCGGGCATTCTCGGAATGCGTCCGGATGACGAACGGATCCCGGGTTCATTCCGTGTCGCCTGCGAGCAGGGCATGGAGTTCTCGTTCGCCGGCGCCGACTTGGGCGATGTTCACCCAAACAGCGTACTGATGGACCTCACGGGTCCCAATGGCTTGCGGACCACGGTAGGAGGTTCGTCAGTCGGCGGCGGCAACATTCTGATAACCAGGATAGACCGGTTTGACGTGGATTTCGCTGGAACAAGCCACGCTCTGATTGCGTCCTACCGCGACCAGCCTGGAGTGATAGCCAAGATCACCTCGCTTCTGGCAACCGAAGACGTCAATATCGCGACGATGCGGGTATCGCGAGAAGGGCGTCGCGCGCGAGCGCTTGCCATCATTGAACTTGACCAGCCCGTGTCGAGGGAGGCCCGGGCGCTGATCACCCGGATCTCGGGTATCGAAACTGTCATCGCGCTGCCGCCTGTGGTGTCGGCGTGAGCCGGACGGGAAGGAGAATGACCGGATGTATACGTCAATTGTCGAGCTGACTGATGCTGCGACATCTCGCTCGCTCACGATTGGCGCTGCCGTGCGCGAGCAGGAGGCGCTGGACTCGGGCGAGTCGCAGGATGCTCTCAACCGAAAGATGCAGGAGAGGCTAGCCGTCATGCGCGATGCAGTCGGGCGGGGGCTTGCGGGCGTTCGATCCAGGAGCGGGTTGACCGGGGGAGATGCGCGGCGGATGGCCGAGGCGCGGCGGACTGCGGGCGCCCCCATGCTCATCGGGGGAGAGCCGCTCGGCAGCGCTATTGCATATGCCCTGGCGGTGGCGGAGGTGAATGCAGGCATGGGCCGGATCGTGGCGGCGCCCACTGCCGGGTCGTGCGGAATACTTCCCGGGGTGCTGCTCTCGGTGGGCGAGATCCGGGGTATCGGAGATTCGGAGCTTGTAGACGCCCTATTCGCAGCGGGCGGTGTGGGCGCGGTCATCGCGCGCAGCAGCACTCTGGCGGGGGCTGCCGGCGGGTGTCAGGCAGAATGCGGAGCGGCGGCGGCCATGGCGGCGGCTGCGGCAGTCCAGATCGCCGGGGGCACGCCTGAGCAGTGCACTAACGCAGTAGCCCTGGCTTTTAAAGGGCTTCTGGGTCTGGTGTGCGACCCTGTGGCCGGATTGGTCGAGGTTCCGTGCATAAAGCGGAATGCCACATCGGTCGCTGTGGCGCTGGCCGCGGCCGACATGGCTTTGGCTGGCATTCGGAGTGTCATACCGGCCGATGAGGTGATACAGGCCATGGGGGCAATCGGCCGAGAACTGCCGGTATCTCTCCGTGAGACCGCCATCGGCGGGCTGGCTGCCACCCCCACCGGCAAGCGTATAGCCACGGAGATCAACGCCTGCGATGATCAGGCCGAATGCCATGCTCAGAAAGGCTGATTCTCCTAAAGACCCAGCACATCCCAGTGTTCACATAGAAGTATACAGTAGACTGCTGCAGTTGGGTATCCCGCGCAGAGTGGGCATGCTGTCATCCGGCATCGCAGAGGGCTCGTATGGC
>DHON01000056.1 GCA_002409965.1 Firmicutes bacterium UBA5389 | reverse complement strand
CCATGCAGACCTGCGTCACCTCTCCTCCTGGCCTTGAATGTAGTGCCGAATCTGCTCTTCTGTATTCTCGCTAACTGTCGCAATGAAGTACGATGGGTTCCAAACATGGTCGCCACATAATTGAGAACGGATTTCGGGATGCGCTTTCAAGAGCAATCGTGCAGAGACGCCCTTTAGTGCCAACTCATCCGCCCATTGAGAGTATAACATATATATGGACGGGTACAGGCAATTGCAGGCTATTCTGATAGTTCTTGCGCAACATATGGTGCCGCTTACTCACGACTGAAGTCACGAGTATGCGCGGCGATTCAATCAAGCCCGCGCAATCGCGAGCGGCGCGACCGTCATACGTCGATCGCCTTCCACTACATTCGATAGGCCGGCCACGAAATCCTACAGCATCGGGGCGATACGCACGAAAGTGTGCACAGATATCCGCTACTCCGCATCGAGCTCATGCGCCAGGATCTCTTTGACCTTCAGTTCGAGCTCGTCAAGATCCAGGCCGGCTTCATCCCTAATGCTCTTGCGCAGCATGGGCCCGACCTGCTGGATATCATCGAGGAGGTCCTGAATGAGTTCAAGCGCTGCAGTTGCCTCCAATACCTCCCTCGGAGTCTTGACCATGCTCGCCAGAATCGAATTCTCTGTCCTCGAAGCCACAAGGGGATTGGGCAATTGCTCCACATAGACCTTAGTGCGACGACCGGGTCCACGGTCGTCTTCTATCGGGTCCAAGGCTATGATCCTAATCGCTCGAACGTATTTGCCGTAGCCCAGAGGGACAATGGCGTTTTCTCTTACCTCCATCAGAATTGGCACCCCCCTCGATTGCATCAACATCTCAGGTTATCGTCTCCAAGATGAAGCAGCCAAACCAACCGATTGTCGTGGAGCAACTCGATTTGGAGAAACGATTCGGCCCCTGCATAGGCGGATTGTGCGAGCCCAGAAAGGGAAACCATCTCATACTGACGAACTAAGCTGGAGATTTGCGGTGCAGGAGGAGTCACATTTGTCTGCTCAGAAGATAACCCTCGCGCGGCTTGAGAGCTTCCTTCTCAAGGCTGCCGACATCCTACGCGGCAGTATGGATGCTTCGGAGTTCAAGGAGTTCATATTCGGCATGCTGTTTCTCAAGCGTCTGTCAGACGAGTTCGACCTTAAGCGCGAACACCTGATCGATGAGTCCTTTGCTCATCTGAAAGATAGGCCCGAACTGATTGACGAGCTCCTTGAGGACAAGACATCTTACGGCGAGACCTTCTTTGTTCCTATGCGTGCTCGCTGGCATCAGTCGTGGATCGACGAAAACGGCGAAACGGTTCCAGCGCTGAAGGACCTGAAATACGATATCGGCAATATGCTCAATAAGGCGATAGCTGCCATTGAAGACGAAAACGATGCCCTCGCCGGAGTGCTCAAGAACAACATCGACTTTAACGCCGTCAAAGGCAAAACCAAGATCCCCGATCAGAAGTGGAAGGATCTGCTGGATCACTTCAACCAACCTCAATTCGTGTTGGTCAATGACAATTTCGAATTCCCCGACTTGCTGGGCGCAGCTTATGAGTATCTCATCAAGTACTTCGCCGACAGCGCAGGCAAGAAAGGCGGGGAGTTCTACACCCCTGCCGAGGTGGTGCGACTCTTGGTGCAGCTCACCAAGCCCGAGGCGGGCAACACCATCTATGACCCCACCGTAGGCTCAGGGGGTTTCCTGATTCAGTCGCATCAGTACGTAGAGGAGCAGGGTCAAGACCCCAACGACCTGGCCCTCTTCGGTCAGGACTCCAACGGCACTGTGTGGTCGATCTGCATAATGAACATGATCCTCCACAACATCACCCGATCCACCATCGAGAATGGTGATACGCTGGCAAACCCGCTGATCCTCGACAGCGGGCAGGTGCGCAAGTTCGACCGCGTGCTTGCCAATCCGCCGTTCTCCCAGAACTACAGCCGTGCCAACATGAAGTTCCCCAACCGTTTCCGGGAGTGGACGCCAGAAACGGGCAAGAAGGCCGACTTGATGTTCGTACAGCATATGCTGGCCAGCCTGAAGCCTCGCGGACTCATGGCCACCATCATGCCCCACGGTGTGCTTTTCCGTAGCGGAAAGGAGAAGCTCATCCGGGAGATCCTGATCAATGACGATGTGATTGAGGCTATTGTCAGCCTACCCCCTGGCCTGTTCTACGGAACCGGCATCCCCGCCTGTGTGCTTGTGTGCAACAAGAGCAAGCCCGATGCTCTGCGCGACAGAGTGCTGTTCATCAACGCAGATCGGGAATATGCCGAAGGCAAGGCCCAGAATAGGCTGCGCCCCGAAGATATCGAAAAGATCGATTTCGTGTTCACGCACAAGCGGGAGATTCCCAAGTACAGTCGCCTAGTAAGCAGGGCTGAGATCGCTGGCGGCAACGACTACAGCCTGAACGTGCGTCGCTACGTGGATAATACTCCTGATCCAGAGCCCGAGGACGTGCAGGCGCACCTGATCGGCGGCATTCCCGAGTCTGAGGTCGCCGCCAGAGCCCAGGACTTCGCCCGCTTCGGAGTAGATCCCGACACGCTGTTTGAGCCTGAGCGCCCAGGCTATCTCGCGTTCCGCGAGCGCGTTGGCAGAAGGCCCGCCGTCAAGCCCGTCCTGGAGGCCGAGCCCGCGCTTCTGCAGGTGTTCGCCGCCCACAGCGCAGCGCTGGAGGATTGGTGGGCAGTGGCCCGCGACGATTTCTCCGGGCTTAACAACGGCAAGAAGCTCCTCCAGCTCCGCAATGAACTCCTCACCGCACTCAAGAGCAAGCTGATTCCACTCTGCGTGCTTGACGAGTTCAAGAGCGCCGGGGTGTTCGTGAACTGGTGGCAGCAGATTCGTTACGACCTAAAAACCATCATCTCCACTGGCTGGCACAACAGCCTAGTTCCCGATGACTACCTGGTCGCAGCGTTCTTCCAGTCGGAGGCCGACGAGGTCGAAACGCTGGAGGCACAGATCAGCGAGGGCCAGAGCGAGCTGGCCGAGGCAGTTGAAATAGCCCAGGAAGTCGCCGCCTATGAGCCAGAAGAGAATCAGAGTGTCACCGCCGCCGTCATCAAGAAAGCCCTCAAGGAGCTCATCGACGACCTCGCCGGGAGCACCAGCGAATCCGCCCGCGGAGAACTCTCCGCCCTGCAGGCGCAGGATGAGGCCATCAAGAGCATTGAAAAGCGCATCCGCGACAGCAGAGCCGCACTGAAGAGCAAGGCCGATGAGCTCGCCCTCAAGCTGGAACTCAAGCGTGTGGGCGGCGATGCACTCAGCGCTGAGACGCAAGAGCTGATCCGGCAGGTTGATGCCCAGTTGGCGAAGCTTGACCACGGGAAGAAAGCCGACAAGGGGAGAATCGCCGCCTTGAAAAGGGACAGGGATATCCTTGAAGCGCGCATGGCCGAGACGGATAGCGTCCTCGCCGCCGTTGGCGGTCGGCTCACCGATGAAGAAGCCCGGCAGCTTATCCTCAAGAAGCTCTATGACCTCATCCACCAGGAACTCGACCGCTATCTCAACGTGGAGAAGCGCGCGTTGATCCAGTCAGTAGAGAACCTCTGGGACAAGTACGCCGTGTCCATGCGCGAGCTGGAAGCCCAGCGGGCCGATACCATGAAGACGCTGGATGGGTTTCTGAGGGGGTTGGGGTATTGGGGGTGAACAGAGTCGATGGTTGGGAGAAAAAGCGACTCGATGAATGCGGGATGCTTGTTTCAGGGTCGACACCCTCAACATCAACCCGGTCCTTCTGGAACGGAGAAATCGTATGGGTAACTCCGAATGACCTAAGCAAACTGAATACACCTTACCTGCACAATTCAGAGAGACGTATCACTGAGAAAGGCCTCCGTGGATGCTCAGCTCATCTGCTTCCTGCGGGGTCGCTTGTGGTATCATCTCGTGCGCCTATTGGATACGTGGCTATTGCAGAGGTACCGTTCTGCACAAACCAGGGATGTAAGGCTCTAGCGCCAGGAAGTGCTTTCTACCCTGAGTTCGTGTACTACAATGTACTCTTCAACATCGACACGGTGAAGAGGCTTGGCGAAGGAACCACGTTTGCCGAGATCTCGAAGGCGGCTCTGTCGCGTGTTGAGCTCTCATTCCCCACCGCCATGGCTGAGCAGACTAGGATCGCCGAAATCCTCTCCACGGTGGATCGGGCGATTGAGCAGACAGAGGCCCTAATCGCCAAACAGCAGCGCATCAAAACTGGCCTGATTGAGGACCTCCTTACCCGCGGCATCGATGAGCAAGGTAATCTTCGCTCCGAAGAGACCCACCGGTTCAAGGACTCGCCCTTGGGGAGGATTCCGGTGGAGTGGGAGATAAACACGCTCAACGGCTGCGTTAGGGATGGTAGTCCCATATGCTATGGAATACTGATGCCCGGAACAGGCTCCGACGATGGTATTCCTGTAATAAAGGTCAAGGACATTAGTGGTGGACAGATTCTCCAGAACCAGCTGCTGCTCACTGACCCGAAGATCGATAGCCATTACAGACGTTCCAGACTCCGCATGGGTGACCTGCTTCTCTCGATCAGGGGAACAACTGGGAGGATTGCTATCGTGCCCCCCGAGTTGGAAGGGGCCAACATTACGCAGGACACGGCTCGAGTGCGGTTGAAGGAAGTGCATTCAAAACAGTACTTCTATTTCCTTCTGCAGTCCATGGAGGTCCAGGATCAGATTCAGCTCCACGCCCTTGGACAGGCTGTGAAAGGGATCAATATCGCTGAGGTCAGGAATATCTCCTTCGCCCTACCGGGAAAGCATGAACAACGCCTGATTGCTGAGCGATTGAGCAAGGTTGAGGGGTCCGTGAGTATGACCAGCCGGCAGTTGCGAAAACTCCGCTCCCTCAAAACCGGGCTCATGCAAGACCTGCTCACAGGCAGAGTTCGCGTCACTGCCTTGCTCAGTGATAGTGAGGTGATGGGCTGATGAGTCAGAGGCGAGAGTCGCAAGAGCTCGCCGAATTCCTCCTCTATCAAACGGAGGATGGGAAAACACGTTTGGAAGTGCGCGTGCAGGACGAGACTGTCTGGCTCACTCAAAAGCGGATGGCAGAGCTATTCCAGAAGGATATACGCACAATCAATGAGCACATTCAGAACATCTTCGCCGAAGGCGAACTGGACGCCGAGTCAGTTATCCGGAAATTCCGGATAACTGCTGACGATGGCAAGGACTACGACACCCAACACTACAACCTCGATGTGATCATCTCCGTTGGCTACAGGGTAAAGTCACATCGGGGCACTCAGTTCCGCGTCTGGGCCACCGAGCGCCTGCGTGAGTACATCGTGAAGGGTTTCGCCATGGACGATGACCGTCTGAAGCGGGCTGGAGGCGGCAACTACTTCGATGAACTACTGGCGCGCATACGCGACATCCGTTCGTCTGAGAAGGTGTTCTGGAGCAAGGTTCTGGATATCTACGCTACCAGCATTGACTACGATCCCAACACGGAAGTGTCGCGGCGGTTCTTTGCCACGCTGCAGAACAAGATGCACTGGGCCGCTCACGGGCAAACGGCAGCTGAGGTCGTGTATCGTCGGGCAGACGCAGATAAGGAGAACATGGGACTCACCTACTGGAGCGGCAACAGGCCCACAAAGAGCGAAGCGGCCATCGCGAAGAACTACTTGAACCCGGAGGAGCTCGACATTCTGAACCGCGTTGTCTCATCCTACCTGGAGTTCGCCGAGCTTCAGGCGCTGGCTCGAAAGCCGATGTACATGAGTGACTGGGTCGCGAAGCTCGATGACTTCCTGAAGCTGAGCGGACGCGAGTTGCTGTCACATGCAGGAACAGTCTCACATGAGCAAGCGCTCGCCAGGGCCCAGCTCGAATACGAAAAACACCGCACATGGCGCATCAACCAACGCTCGCCGGTAGAACAGCACTTCGAGAAGGCCGTTAAGCTGCTGTCCAAGCCGGAATCGGCAGAAAAGGAGAAGCCATGACCAAGGGTGACATTCCTCTGCACATCATGCTCGATGAGCGCAACTATGTGGAGAAGCCCCTGCTGGATCAGCTAGCCGGACTGGGATGGGAGATCATCGACCTCGACAGAAAACAGCATCCGGCCGACAGCTACCGGCAGAGCTTCACCCAGGTGGTGATGCTACCCGTGCTGCGCGAGCAGCTTCGGATCGTCAACCCTTGGCTAGCGCAGGATCAGGTGGAGGAAGTGGTCAAGCGGCTCACTGAGAGCTTCCCCGGAACAGACCTAATCGAAAACAACCGCTATGTGTTCAACATGCTTCTGGAAAACACGAGCGTCAGTGAGAACCGCGAGACGGGCGAGAGAAGCCCGACGGTACGCCTCATCGACTTCGCGTGCAGGGAGAGTAACCGCTTCATCGCAGTCTGTCAGTTCAAAGTGCGGGTGCTAGGTACTGAACACCACATCGTCCCGGATATCGTCCTTTTCCTGAACGGTCTGCCGATCGTAGTTATCGAGTGCAAGTCTCCCAAAGTCAATGATGCCATCCCAGAGGCCATCGACCAGATCCTCCGCTACAGCGAGCAGCGCGGCGCCAAGGGCGAAGGCAGCGCGCCGTTGTTCTACTACAACCAGATCGTTGTCGCCACCTGCCGCAATGAAGCTAAGTTCGGCACCATCACCACTCACAGAGAGAAGCACTTCTACCGATGGGCGGATCCCTATCCTCGCACGGTAGATGATCTGGAGCATGGCGCCAGCGGCCCCAACGATCAGCAACGGCTGGTGGCGGGGATGTTGGATCGCGATAACCTGCTTGACCTTATCCGCACCTTCACATTGTTCTCTTCGGATGATAGGGGCCAGACTATTAAGATAGTGGGACGCTACCAGCAGTTCCGCGCAGTCAAGCTGGCGGTCAAGCGCCTTCTGGAAGGACGCGATCCCCGTGAGCGCGGCGGCATCATCTGGCACACGCAAGGCTCCGGCAAGTCTCTGACCATGATGTTCATGGTTCGAGAGATGTACCGCCACGCCCAGCTCTCTCACTGGAAAGTGGTCTTCGTCACAGATCGCACACAACTGGAAGGCCAGCTGAACGAGACCAGTCAGAATATCGGATTCACAGTCAAGGTAGCCAACAGCATCAGGGAGCTGAAGGAACTCCTGCGCTCCGACTCCTCTGACCTAATCATGGCCATGATCCACAAGTTCCGCGAAGTCGACCTGGCCGAAACCTTCCCCGAGCTAAACCCCAGCCCGCACATTCTGGTGATGACCGATGAGGCACACCGCTCTCAATACGCCAGGCTCGGAGCCAATTTCGACAAGGGCATTCCCAACGCCACCCGCATCGGCTACACGGGCACTCCCATTGATAAGACAGAGCGGGTGTTCGGTGACTACATCGACAAGTACACGATGCGCCAGTCTATCGAGGACGGCGTGACCCTGGAGATCGTCTACGAGGGGCGCACCCACAATGCCGAGGTGCCTGATCGAGAGGGCATGGATGCAGCGTTCGAGGATGTATTCAGTGACTGTAACCTCAAGCAGCGCATGGAGATCCTGGGTTATGGCTCGCGCGATGCTTATCTGGAAGCAGAGCCCACCATCGCGGCCAAGGCCAAGGACATGGTTGCGCACTACCTGACGCACGTGTTTCCCAATGGCTACAAGGCTCAGGTCGTAGCCACCTCACGGGAAGCGGCGGTACGCTACAAGAGACACATCGACGCGGCTCTGGCCGCAGCCGTAACCCAACTAGAACGAGCCAACCCCAGAAGGCTTGATCTGGATCAACTCCGCAAGCTGACGAGTGATGTCATAATCTCAGGCGACCACAATGATCTGCCGCACCTGAAGGCGTATTCGGACAAGTCGAGGCATAAGACGAGCATCAAGAGCTTCAAGATGGCCTTTGGCGGCGAAGAGAATGGAATCTCCGGCGACATGGGTTTCCTGATAGTCAACAACATGCTGCTCACTGGCTTCGACGCGCCGGTGGAGCAGGTGATGTATCTCGACCAGGTTATCACTGCCCACAACCTGCTTCAGGCCATCGCCCGTGTCAACCGCGTGAGCGGCGAGTCCAAGGAGAAAGGGTTTGTCGTGGACTACGTAGGGATCGGCCATCACCTGAAGAAGGCCCTCGACACCTATGATGAGCGGGAACAGCAGAAGATCATCGACTCTCTCAGCTTCCCCGAAGAAGAGCTGCGCGAACTTGCGTCCAGCCATGGGGCGATCATGGACCTGCTTAGGAAGTACGGCCTCACGGACCTGACGGACCACGATGCGTTCTTCGACCTGTTTTACGATGAAGACGTGCGTTTTGAGTTCATGCTGGCATTCAAGAAGCTCACCAGATCGCTGAACCTGGTGTTTCCCGCCAGGCAAGCCCTTGACTACATCCACGACTACGAGGCGCTTGCCGAGGTCAACCTGCTAGCCGGGAGAGTCTTCCGCGATGATCGCATGAGCATGAAGGGTATACCTCCTAAGTTGCGCAGCATCGCCGACCAGTATCTTGAGTCCAGGGGGATTGAGACAAAGGTAAAGCCCATATCAATCCTCGATCAGGACTTTCAGAAACAAGTAGGCGAACGCAGGCGAGTCAAAACCAAGGCGGCGGAGGTGGAGCATGCCATCCGACACCATCTCCAGGTTGAGCTGGACGATGATCCTGATCTGCAAGCATCGTTTTCCGAGGCGCTGGAAGCCATCCTTTTCGAGTTCCATGATAACTGGCAGAAGATCTATGAGGAACTGGAGAATTTGCGGGAACGCATTCGTAACGCCAGCAAGGAACCAACGTATGGGCTTCACCGCAAGAAGCAGATGCCATTCTTTCGAGTGTTCGCGCGGGAGATATTCGGCAAGGGCGATGTGGATGATCTTGCTGGCGCCACCTTGGTGGCGGATGAGCGCATATCCGGCTACGGGCTGAGCGGCGAAGACAGAATCAGCCGTCTGGTCGACCTCACTCAGCAGGTATTCCTGGTAGTTGAGCGCGAACTCAGACTCACCGGGTTCTGGGAGAGCGCTCCTGCCCGCAACAAGCTGAGAGGAGATCTTCAGAAGATCCTGGTGTCACAGGAGTTCCTAACACTGCCAGGCGTCCTTGAGGGCCGAGAACGCATCCTCAGTCGGATAATGGAACTCGCGATGAAAAACAATGATATCATCCTCTATTCGGAGTGATTGTGGTGGAGCTGACATACACAGTGCACAGATCGGCCAGGCGGCGCAGGCTCACCATCACGGTGGAGCGGGATTGCACTGTCGTCGTGCATGCGCCGGAAGACACGTCGGACGAGGCAATCCAGCAGGTAGTGACGTCAAAGAAGCAATGGATCTACGAGAAACTCGGCCACCCCCAGAAATACCACGATCTGCCCCATCCGCCAGGGAAGGAACTAGTCAACGGCGAGTCCGCTCTCTACTTGGGGCGACAATACCGCATGGAGATAGTCCCAACGGGCCTTGCAGAGATCGAGTTCGCGCAGCGTTTCCTGATCCCGGCCGAGCAGGCGCCGAATCGAGCAGATGCCTTGCGCGAATGGTATATTGGCAGGGCCAAGGAGAGAATCATCCCCCGGGCGAAGCAGCACGCCCGCCAGCTCGGCGTGGGTATTGCAGAGATTCGTATCGTCAACGGCCACTACCGCTGGGGTTCGTGCACGCCAGAAGGCAACGTCAGTTTCAACTGGCGGCTGATCAAAGCGCCGATGTTTGTCATCGACTACGTCATCGTTCACGAGCTGGCCCATCTCCTCGAAGCCAACCACACGCCCGTGTTCTGGAACATCGTGCGAGCACAGGCTCCCACGATGGACAGGGCAAGAGCGTGGCTGAAGGAGCATGGGCAACTGCTGGAACAGGCGATATGAAGGCACTACCTACGGCTGCGTGAGCGCAGTTGGTGGGCAGGCCATACCGTATCCCACCCTATCCTCCGTTCATCGGACGTAGGTCCACGGCCGCGTCTCGAGCGGTCGGGGAAATTGGGAGGTGTCATTCGCCATCGGTCGGTTCACACCTTCTGTCGTCATAGTCGGCACTGGCCGGATCGTCCTCGGGCACCGCTGTTTCGGCTCTGCCCTGGACGCGACCGAGCTTGATCCAGAGCAGCGGCGCAAGCACCAGGCTCGACAACATAGGCACCATGAACGGAGCCTTGGGTCCCAGTGTTCGCCACATCAGGCCGCCGATGTACGGCGCGGGGAACGATATCAGACCCAGGCTGGTCGAGAAGAGCCCGTATGCCGTCCCGCGCATCTTCTCGGGCACGGCCTTGGATATCAGCGAGTTGTAGGCAGGGCTCAGAAGCGATGCGCCGATCCCGTAGAGGACCCATACGATGGTGAATTGGGCGTACCTCTTGCTCAGCAGCATCAGCACGTAACCGCCCGAGAAGAAGAGGTGCCCTATGGCGAGACCCGCTCTCTCCCCTGCCTTGTCGGCGAACCAACCGCCGAAGGGCAGCATCACCATCATGGTCACATTCAGAATCGATAGGAGCGAGCCGATCTGGAGGTTGCTCAGGCCGATGATGTTGCCGTAGTAGAGCGGTTCGAGGCGCCCTCCCAAGGTGAACGCGATGTCCGACACCCCGTCCGCAATGAACAACCAGGTGATTACGCCGCCCGCAAGGACCAGCGAGAGCATGGTCTTCATGTTCCGGCTCAGTTTCGCGAGCGTGGGCCGCTCGGGTGCCCCGGAGGCCGACCCCGCGCCGCTCGCGTACTCGCGCCTGGCCTTTCCTGCCATGAGGAACCGGATCACCGCTGCGCTTCCGTAGAGCAACGCGGCTATAGCGAACATCTGACGATACCCGTATCTTTGGGATATCAGTCCGCCAAGGGTAGGGCCTATCACCCCGACCACCGTGTATATGGAATCCACCGTAGCAAACGTGCGCGCGCGCATCTCCTCAGACGACTGCTCTGCGACATACGCCTGAAAGCTGGGCGACACGAAGCAGCTTGCCACAGAGGAAACGCTCTGCGCAGCGATCATGAACTGCCAGTTGGGGGCCACAACATACATCGTGTACCCGATGATGCCGGCTATACTGCCGATGGCTATCGCCTGGAGACGACCGACTGAGTCGGAGATGAACCCGCCCAGTATCTGGAACATCAGCGGCAAGATGGAGGTGACGGTGAAGAACAACCCCACCTGCTGTACGTTTGCCCCAAGCGACTGAACGTAAAGCGGGATCATCTGCTGGTTCATCTGGTGAGCGATGTTCGCGAGGATCATCGCACCCAAGAAGACCATCAGCGCGCGGGTGATGATGGGGGTCTTGGCCTTCTGCGTCCCGCCGGCCAGCTGCGAGCTGTGGATCTGTGATGACATGGAAGCATCCTCCGTCTGATCTATGCCCACACACGGCCAGTATACTGCAAGCGCCTCCGGCGCGCGCAGGCCATATGGTCAGTCTTGGCCACTGGCTTTCTGGGCAGTGTGGGCGGAGCTCGGCGCTATTGCGCGCCGGAGTGCCGAAACCGGCGAGCGAGGCTTCAGGCCGAAGACTGCGCGCAAGGCGAGCACAACCAGGGCGCGGAGGCGAATGCGGCGGTCTCAGCAGCCGACATGCCGCTCTATGATGCGCATTGACTGTGCCAAGCTCTGTCGGCCATCGGAGTTTTCGCCCACTTCGATCATGAAAACACCGTCCCATCGCGATTCGATGAGCGTGCTGATCAGCGATGCCCAGTCGATCACTCCGCAGCCCAGCGGGAGATGGTCGTCGGTGTTGCCGCCGTTATCGTGGGCATGTATCTGAGCAAGGCGGGGCAGCCACAGCCGAGCCGTCTCCGCAGGATCGAAGCCCTGCAACACAGCGTGGCCAGTGTCGAGAAGCAGGCCGGTGTCCTGCGGACACGCAACGTCGACGAGACGCAGCAGGTCAGCCGGGGTTTCCATGAACCCATACGCGTGCCACCCGGTATTCTCAAGCAACAGCCGTATACCTAGGTCCGCGGCACGCGCGCCCACGACCCTGAGGGTCTGCTCCGCCAGTTCCCAAGCCTCGCCAGCCTGGACTCCCGGGTTCGATCTATGGCCGCTATGTACCACCACATCGCCGGCACCGAGCCTGGCCGCTACCTCAAGCGCTGCCGTGTAGGCGTGAACGGCCCCGGCCCGCTCATCATCATCGGACGCTGCGGTGTTCACCACGGGAGGGTGGACCGAGTATTCGAGATCGTATTCGCGAGCCAGCTCCAACAGGCGTTTGATCGTAGTCTCGGTGACTTCGTCAGGATGGAAACCCGGTAGTTGACAGAAGAGTTCGATGCGTTGGTGCCCCATCGCAGCGATTTCGCCGGCAGCTGCTACAATATCCCACGACCCGAATAGAAGAGTAGATACACCTATGTTCACTGCCATTGACCTCCGGTTCACATCACGGTTCCGGCCGAATCTCGATGCCGTACGTCAGAGCGTCCTGCACCACACTGCTCGTCTGCTTCAGACGTTCGAACTCCTCTTCAGTGTATGGAAGGCCTTCGAGATAGACAAGATCCACATCACTCGAATCGATGTAGTCGCCCCGGGCGCGCGAGCCGAACAGAATGCCTCGAGTTGCGCCCACCCCCTTCGGCACGATTCCAAAGGCGGGTCAATTGTACCATGTGCATGGCAGACGTTCAACAGCCCCAGGGCCCGAGCAATATCGCAAGCGCCGCCGACTGCCCGGCATCGCTCGGCAGGTATGGCAGCGGCGCTTGGGGGGTCCGAGCCTGCTTCGCGGCGGGCCGCGGTCAATGCATGAATGGAAGGTGAACGCCGGTCTGGCTGTAGTCGGGAGTGTAGTCGGGGGTCTTGTCGACAGTCACTACCTTCTGCTCCTGGATGGACTTGAGGATGTCCCTCACTGTCTTCAGGTCGCCGTATTCCATCTCCGGCGGCACGCTGATGGGTTCCTTGCCGGCCATGGCGTTGGCCAGGTTGAGCAGTTCGTTGTAGTAGCCTTTCTGCGGTTCGAAGGGCACACCCTCAGTGCGCCCATCATTGTGAGCGATATGTATCACTCCTGCGTCCCTGCTCTCCAAGTAGATCATGCCCGAGGTTCCGAAGATCCTGAAGCCCACTGCCGGGCGCTGTGCTTCTTTGCCTGAGCAGAAGAAGCTGAACTGGCCCACAACGCCGCTGTTGAACAGCATGTTGACGGCAATGGCGCTGTAGGGTGAGAACTCCTCGTCCTGCGGATGGCCGAAGGCGTGTAGCCTGTCGATTGCGCCGAAAATGTGGCGGATAGCCGCGAGGTCGTGCACGGCGCTGTCGGTTATGGCCCCGCCCGGGTACTCGGGATACTGCCTCCAGTCCTTGGCAGGAAAAGCATCGTTCCACATCTCCTGGGGGAAGTCCATCACACGGTTGTAGAGGAAGTACACCGCGTCGCCCACCCGTCTGTCGGCGACTAGTTGCCTGACGATGTTGGTTTCCTCGTTGTAGCGGTAGTTCTCCGCGATCAAGATGGGGATCTGGTAGCGTTGCGCGAGTTCACGCGCTGAAAGTGCATCCTTGAACGACCCAGCCAGGGGCTTCTCGCAAATGATGGCTTTCCGTTTGCCCGACAGACGCTTCGCCACGGCTTCTGTGACCGCGTAGTTCAGCTCTATCGGCACCATAATGTCGTAAACGTCCACATCATCGCGGGCGACGATGGCCTCCCAGCCGGTATGGAGGTCCTGCGGCGAAAGGCCGAGACGACCTCGCCACTTGCTCAGTTTCCCCTGGTCCGGATCGCACACAGCGACGATCTCATATGTCTCCGCGAGTTTGCTGTAGGCCGGGTAGTGCAGGCGTTCAAAGGCCATGCCCGCGCCGATCACGCCTACTCTCAACTTGGGCACGAAAACCACTCCCTTGCGAGCTATGCTTCGTGGACTAGTCTCTCGCAGTGTGCACGGGATATTCGGATTTCGCCGGTCCAAACGAGACGGAGACGGCCGGGCACGAACCAGAAAAAGAGCGTGTTTGGCGCACCGGACGTCACGATGCTCGCATCGGCAATGGGCTTGTGAGTGCCGGATTCGTTGGTGAAGATT
>DHON01000066.1:39544-50174 GCA_002409965.1 Firmicutes bacterium UBA5389 | reverse complement strand
CAGCCAACCGCGCTCCGCCACGCAAACGCGCAAAGGACGACTTTGACGAGGTACAGATTGTTGTCATCGCATGCAAGGACGGGCTTGGACGGAGTGCGCGGCAGGGCAACCGCCTGGTCAGACTCGCCTGAGGCTCTCTCTGTGCGCCAATCGCTGTCGCCTGGTGTTTCCACGCATTTGAGTGCGTAGGCATCGCCCCCGATGATACACATGATGCCCGTTCTTCTCATGTGAACTCGGATCGTGCAGGGATGCTCACGCATGACGTCATGCAATTGTGTGGCACCTGCAAGCTGGATCGCCTGTCTCCGCTTCTCGACTTTCGTGATAGAATTCGTGGTACTAGCCGCGTTGAGCGTGTGTGGACACACGTTGTCCACGATAGACTCCGGCTCACGCATCGCAATGCATCATCGTTGGCGTAGATAGGAGCGATCTTATGAAAGGCACTCGTAAGCGTCTGCGCATCACCATCATTGACGGACAGGGCGGAGGCATTGGAAAACAGCTGATTACCGGCATAAAAGCGAACTGCGCGAGTGTAGTCATCACAGCAGTCGGGACCAACAGCATCGCCACCTCGGCCATGTTGAAAGCCGGCGCCGACAATGCCGCAACGGGAGAAAACGCCGTGATCGTGGCATGCAGAAACGCCGATGTCATCATCGGCCCCATCGGCATCGTCATCGCCGATTCGCTTTTCGGAGAGATCACACCGGCAATGGCCGTTGCTGTCGGGCAGAGCTCCGCAAAGAGAATCCTGATACCGGTCAATCACTGCGACAATGTTGTGATAGGTGTGCCGGACTTGTCCATCGGCAAACTTCTCCAATGTGTGATTGAGCAGATCAATGCGTAGCGCATGGGCAGTCTCATCGGGCAATTGCGGCTGTCCTCGTGATGGAGCCAGCTTTCATGCTGTTTGACGGATCGACTGCCTTTCTCGATCCAAAGGCGAGGAGGAACCTGATCCAACTGCTTGGAAAGCTGCCGCACACAAAGCTGATCGCAACCCATGGCATCGCCTTTGCGTTGGAGGTGTGTGACCGCACGATCTTGCTGAAAGATGGAAGGGTCTTCGCGGACGGGCCCTCTTCGGAGTTGCTGTATGACGAGAAGCTCATGGACGATTGCGGCGTTGAAGCGATCCCAGGGCATAAAAATGGTGAGCCACGCGGGACTCGAACCCGCGACACCCGGATTAAAAGTCCGGTGCTCTACCGACTGAGCTAGTGGCCCACGCTATACCTTCAGCAAGTGATTATACCACAGCTGCTATGGGCGTTTCAAGGTCATATCCGCCCGATTGCCAGCCATCATATCCCAGATCCCCACACTCCGGCCTTCCGGTAGAACACCCTCTTCACAGCGCTAACCATGCCCAGGTAGGCCGCGGTCATGGCCACCAGAACCGCGAAGAACGCGGTCGGAAGCGGAACGAGCCCGAAGAAGCGGCCGATCGTCGTGTAGGGAATCGCAAACCCGACTGCCACCACGGCTAGGCTCGACAACGTCAGAGGCACGCTCGCCCTACTCTTCAGGAAGCTATGCCTCGACCGAATGACGTGAATCACAAGCGTCTGCGTGGCCAGGGATTCCACGAACCATCCTGTCTGGAACAGCGGCGCGTCCGCATGGAACACATACAGCATCACCAGGTAAGTAAGCACGTCATACAAAGAGCTGATCGGACCAAACACGATCATGAACCGCTTGATGAACCCGATGTCCCAGCGTCTCGGCTCAGAGATGTAGTCGTCATCTACCCTGTCCGTCGGTATAGTGACCTGCGCGAAGTCGTAAAGCAGGTTGTTGAGGAGTATCTGCACCGGCTGCATGGGCAGGAATGGCACGAGGAACAACGCTGCCGGAACACTGAACATGTTCCCGAAATTGGAGCTGGTCCCCATCATGATGTATTTCAGCGTGTTAGCAAAGGTCTTCCGGCCTTCCACGATCCCTGTCTCCAGGACATGCAGGCCTTCCTCGAGAAGGATTATGTCCGCCGCCTCGCGGGCAACGTCCACAGCATTGCTAACTGACACCCCGACATCGGCAGTCCTAAGAGATGGCGCGTCGTTGATGCCGTCTCCCATGTAGCCGACTACATGCCCGGCCTTCTTCAGCGAGTCTATGACCCTGTTCTTCTGGTCCGGGCTGAGTCGCGCGCACACAGTGGCCTGCTCGGCCCGGCGGGCGAGTTCGTCGTCGCCCATGGCGTCCACGTCCTGCCCCATGAGTACGCCCTTTACTTCAAGCCCCACTCGCTCGCATATTCGCGTGGTGACCAATTCGTTGTCGCCCGTAAGTATCTTGATCTCGACCCCCAGCGCCTCCGCCTGCCGCAGGGCGTCGCGCGTACTCTCCTTGGGCGGGTCGATGAACGACACATAGCCGACGAAGGTCATATTCGTCTCATCTGATATCGAATAGACCTCGCGGCCGTTACCTATGGTCCTGTATGCAACGGCCACCGCCCGGTATCCGTTCGATGACAGCTTCACGAATTCGTCCATCGCGGCCGCCTTCAGCCCCGGGGTCATCTCCCGCACGTCCGTCCCGCACGTCCCCAGCTCTACGCGAGTGCACGCCTCCAACACGCCTTCGGGCGCGCCTTTGGTTATCAGCATCCTGCGGCCGGCCTTCGCCACGACAACCGACATCCGCCGGCGCGTGAAATCGAACGGGATCTCGTCTATTTTCGTATAGCTCGACAGATCGAGCGAAGCGTGTGCAGCTATAGCCGCGTCCATCGGGTTCTTGATGCTTGCCTGAAAGACGGAATTGACCATCGCCAGTTCCATCGTGCGCTCGCACTCATTGACCTCGGCATCCACGTGCGAGTGCACGGCCAGCCGACCCTCGGTGAGTGTCCCCGTCTTGTCGGTGCACAGAATGTCCATGCTCCCCAGGTTCTGTATGGACTGCAGGCGCTTCACGATCACCTTGTTCCTGGCCATCGCCCGAGCCCCTGTGGACAGGTTGATCGTGATGATCATCGGCAGCAGCTCGGGGGTTATGCCCACCGACACCGACACCGCAAAGAGCAGGGAGTTTAGCGCCCCACGATGCAACGCCGCATTTAGCACGAAGATGGACACCACGAGCAGCCCGATCACTCGCATCAGCAGCCGGGTGAACTCGCAGATGCCGCGCTGGAACTCGCTCTCCGGTCGCTCGGCTGTGAGGCTTTTGGCGATGCGGCCAAATTCGGTACGGCCGTTAGTCTCCACCACGAGCGCAGTCGCGGTTCCGCTGACCACGTTAGTTCCGAAGAAGACCACATGATCCATATCAGGCAGTGAAGTGTTGTGTGGGCGCGGCCCTTCGAAGGGCGCCTTCTCCACCGGAATCGACTCGCCTGTGAGCGCCGCCTGATGCACGAAGAAGTCCTTCGCCGAAAGCACCCGGGCGTCCGCGGGGATGATGTCTCCAACGCTCAGGTAGATCACATCGCCAGGGACAACCTCACTCATGTGTATCTCCGCTGGCGCTCCATCGCGCAGCACAGTCGCCGTGACAGCCACCTGTCGCGCCAGTCTCTGCGCGGCCTGCTGGGATGTGTACTCCTGGACAAACTCGAGGATGGCGCTGGTCAGCACCATGATGCCGATGATGATGGCTCCGGACATCTCGCCAAGGAACGCCGACACCACCCCGGCAGCAATCAGCACCAGGTTGAGAGGGCTTGCAAGCAGCAGCAAGAACGACACCACAGGCCGCCTGGTCCTTCTATGGGTGAGCTCATTCTTCCCGTGCTTCCTGAGACGCTCCTCGGCTTCTTCGGTGGAAAGACCATCGCTGGACGCGGCCAGCCGCTCCATTAGCTCCGGAAGCGGCAAGTTGAGCTGTGTGCTGCGTCCAGGCCTCGCGGCCATTTCGGTGGCAAACGACATGAATATGTGAACGCGCCTCCCCACGTGCCGGGGAGGCGCGAATACCCCACGAAGGTCAGCGCGACCTCACAGGCGTCGGCGCCGCTCCTCCCCGAACGATCGTAGATAGTATTCTGCTAAGGGGTCTACTGCCTGCGCCGTCGGTACTCATTAGCGGCTCACCTCACGAGTTGTGAATCTGGGAATGCACAATTTGGATCTCGGGTCGAGCAGGCGCCACAAGTAGAATATGCCCGCCATCAAACAGTGTCAACACCGCCCCCGGCCCGCGCTTACGTCCTACAGCCACGGCAGTGGATGCTTTTTGGCCTCCTCGTGGTCGCGTGTCTGAGGTCCGGTCACCGGTACTTCCTGTCCGCGCAGAACATCCAGGACTATACTGTAGGCAGCATCGCTGACGAGCAGGCCTAGATGAGTACGACCGATCCCGGACAGCTTGTAGTTTCGGGCGCCGCACATTATGGCGTTCTCGGCCGGGATCACCGCGCCGTCGGTAGGCGTCCATATGGCATGGAAGTCCACGCCGGGCACCGTCTCGGACACGCTGTTCAGCTCTTCCAAGAAGCGACTGCCTGGCAACATCTCGCTGGTGGGAACGGACTGTGGAGGCAGGAGCATCCCGCCGAACGTGCCATGGTGAGGCGTAGCCAAGGTGATGACCGTCTTGACCTGGTCCGTTCGTCGGAGATTCCTCAGGTAATAGCGTGTGACAAGCCCGCCCATGCTGTGCGCCACGATCACGATGTGCCTGTGCTGCGCATAGTCAACCTCGACCTTCTCGGCAAGTTCGCCGGCGTAGTCGGCTATAGAATCCAAAGCGCCCATGTACGAAAAATCTATCGCATCGCAGTCGAACCCGTCGAACTTGAGACGCAGTTTCATCGCTAACATATCGAGGGATGTGGCCAGCCAGCCGTGGACGAGCAACACGAATGGTCGCGGTTGGCCGATAGGGGCCGCCGGGACGACGGGCGCGCCGGCGAAGCCGGGCGTGCTCACGGAGACCGCTCGGAGCATGACGAGGATGGCCGCGACGACCACCTTTGGAAAACGCCTGCGTTTGGACATGCTCGCATCCCGTCCTATGCCGGCGCGGCCTGCGTGTACTTCTCCAGGTTGCGGAAGCGGGTGTACTCTCTTTGCCAGGCCAGTTCGAAGCTGCCGGTAGGTCCGTTACGCTGCTTGGCCACGATTATCTCCGCGACATTCCTCCGCTCGGGCTCGATGTCGGGCTTGTAGTAGTCCTCACGATAGATGAACGCCACCACATCCGCCGACTGCTCGATCTCGCCGCTCTCCTTCAGGTGCGAAAGGAGCGGTCGCTTGTCGGCAGTAGCCTCCACAGCCCTGCTCAGCTGCGCTAAGGCCACCACGGGCACTTCCAGCTCGCGCGCCAGGGCCTTGAGCGATCTGGTGATCTCCGCGATCTCCTGCTGACGGTTCTCCACGCGCGCCCTGCCCTGAACGAGCTGCAGATAGTCGATGATGATAACTCCCAGCCCGTGCTCGGCCTTGAGCCGCCGCGACCGGGTACGGATCTCCATCGCCGAGATGCTGGGAGTATCGTCGATGAAAACCGGAGCCTCGCTCAAGCGGCCCAGGGCGTTGGACAGCCGCGGCCAGTCCGCTTCGGTAAGATTCCCTCGGCGAAGACGCTGCCCGTCCACGCTGGCCTGGGAACACAGCATTCTGGCGGCCAGCTGTTCGCGGGACATCTCGAGGCTGAATATGAGAACAGGCTTCCTCTCGCTGAGCCCAACGTACTCCGCTATGTTCAGCGCGAGCGCGGTCTTGCCCATGGACGGCCTGGCAGCAATCACTATCAGCTCAGACGGTTGCAGGCCGGAGAGCATGTTGTCCAATTCTACGAACCCCGTCGCCAATCCCGTGAGCGCGCCCTTGGAGGCATACAGCTGCTCTATCCGGTCGAATGTGGTCATGAGCACGGTCTTCATGTCGGCCACCGTGCCCGCCTCGCCGCTTTGCGCAATCCGGAATATGAGTTGCTCCGCCTTGTCCAGCGATTGGTCAACATCAGACGACACATCGTAGCCCAGAGCCGCTATCTCGGCGCCAGCCGCCACGAGGGCCCTCAATATGGACTTGTTCTTGACGATCTTCGCGTAGAACTCGCAGTTGGACGATGTGGGGACAGAGTTCGCCAGTGTACTTATGTACGCCGCCCCGCCCACACGCTCGAGCGCGTTTCGTGAGCGGAGCTCCTCCGTCACAGTGATCAGGTCAGCCGGTTCGCCCCGATTGAACAGCTCAACTAAAGTATCGAAGATAACCCGGTGGGCATCTCTGTAGAAGTCCTCGGCGACCAAGATCTCCACTGCCGTTGCGATCGCCTCTTTATCAAGGAGCATTGAGCCGATAGTCGACTGCTCCGCTTCAAGACTCTGAGGCGGCACGCGGTCAACGCCTGCTACACCTGCAGATGCCAAATTGCTCACTCCTCATTCGGTCTCCCAAAGCCGGTGTCCCCGTCAAACACATGGCTGAAGGTTTCGGATACACTGGATACCGGAATCACCTCTATGCCGGTGATGTCGTCCGGCACGTCTTTGACGTTTTCAGCCGGCAAGATCACCTTGCGAATACCTGCTTGCCTCGCCCCGTATATCTTTTCGAAGATGCCGCCCACCTCGCGTACCTTGCCCTGAATCGACAATTCGCCGGTGACGGCCACATCCTGCCTGAGGGGACAGGAGTAGACTGAACTGAGTATGGCAAGCAGGACCGCAGTTCCGGCGGACGGCCCATCTATGTCGCCGCCGCCCACCACGTTTACGTGGACGTCGTAGTCGGCCATATCCTGCCCTGTTAGCCGCCTGAATACGGACGCCGCGTTGAACACCGAGTCCTTCGCCATGCTGCCGGCAGTCTCATTGAACCTGATCGCGCCTTTGGCCTCTTCCCGAGCGGAAAACGTCACCGCCTCGATCTCAATGACCGAGCCCAAGAAGCCCGAGACGCCCAGGCCGAATACCTTGCCCACCTCGGAGGTCTGCGAAGCCCGGGCATGCACGTATGGCGACAACCGCCCCAACCTTACTGTCTCCCCTAGGTCGGCCATAGTGATGTTGACGCCGGCGGCATCCGCGCTGTCCTCACGCATCTGGCGGAAGAGCGCCAGCCCGTACGCGTCCACCAGCAGGCTGGTGGCTTTTCGGCCCTCTATCGTGTAGTCGCTTACTATAGCCGGAATCTCTGGGTCCGTCTGCACGCCCAGCTTGGATGCGGCGTTCCTCACGATTTCCTGGATGTGCTTTTGGGTCAGGGGCTCGAAGAAGACCTCTGCCGTTCGCGAACGTAGCGCCGGACTGAGGTCGTCGGGGTCGCGCGTTGTGGCGCCTATCAAGACGAAATCCGCCGGCGCGCCCTGCTCAAACAGCCTCTTGATGTACTTGGGGACGTTTGGATCAGCGGGATCGTAGTAAGACGAATCGAAAGTGACTCGTTTGTCCTCCATCACCTTGAGCAGCTTGTTCAGGAGAATGGGGTCCATCTCCCCTATCTCGTCTATGAACAACACACCGCCGTGAGCGTCCGTAACCAGGCCCAGTTTAGGCTCGGGAACCCCGCCTTCCGCCAGGTCGCGCTTGGCCCCCTGGTAGATCGGGTCATGCACCGAACCCAACAGCGGGTTGGTGACCTCGCGAGGATCCCAGCGCAGGGTGGTGCCGTCCACCTCGACGAACTGCGCATCAGGTGCGAACGGAGCCAGCCTGACCTTCTTCGCCTCCTCCAGCGCCAGTCGCGCCGCGGTGGTCTTGCCCACTCCAGGCGGACCGTACAAGATCACGTGCTGTGGAAATGGAGAAGCCACTTTGGCCAGAAGCGCCCTGACCGCGCGCTCCTGCCCCACGATCTCAGACATCGCTGCAGGACGGATGATCTCCATCGCCGACCTCGCCAGTTGCCTCGCTTCGAGCTGCTCCAGCTCTCCCAACTTGCGAAGAGCCTCGGGAGTGTCGGGGCCTGAGTCTTCCTTCAGTATCTGCATCTTGATCTCATTCACATAGTCTTCGTGCCTCTGCTGCATGCGGTCGGAGATCCTCTTTTCGATCTTGTCTTCCACACGCCGCCTGGCGATGATATCGGCCATCTCTTCCTCTACGTCCGACATGGCTTTTCCGTATTCCGCAGGCGTCCGCACCTTGTCGATTGTGGGATCTTCAAAGACCAGGCGCTCCAGCGCGAGTATCCGATCACCAAGTTTCGACGAACGCATCAAGTCGAGCGCATCCAGCTTACCCGCCTTGAGCACGAGCTTGTCGGGGCCATACAGGTCGGAGAGTATCTCGAACATGGCCATTACCTGTCGCATGAGTTGCTCGTCGTCCTGAAGCTTGCCAGCCAGGTTCCTGCTCCCCATCTTCATGATCTTATCAACGAGCGACTTCATGGCAAAACTCCTCCTCCAGCGCATGCGCTGCGATGCCGCGCCAGCGGTCGCGCGACCTAACGGTCTTCCTCCGTCGGCACGACAGTAATCATAACATCTGCCGACACACCGGAGAAGAGCTTTACCGTCACCATATGCTCCCCTAGTTCCCTGATGGGATCCTTTAGTTCGATTTTCCGGCGATCTACGTTCACGCCGATGACCGTCCGGATGGCATCGGCTACGTCCTTGGAGGTTATGGACCCGTAGAGCCTGCCCTTCTCGCCTGCCTTGGCCTTGATCGTGACTCCCCGCGCCTTTAGCTTGCGAGCATCTTCTCTGGCCTTGTCTTCCTCACGCGCCTCCTTGCGCCGCTCCGCATCGCGAAGCACCTCGATTCGCTTGAGCGCCGCCGAGGACGCCGGAAGGGCCAGGCCCCTGGGTATCAAGTAGTTGCGGGCATAGCCTTCGGCCACGTCTACTGCCGTATCCTTTTTGCCAAGGCCCGGAACGTCTTTTTGGAGGACTACTTTCATGTCTGCCCGCGGGTGAGGCGGCAAGATCACCTGCGCTTACTCACCCGCTACCTCCTCTCGATATGCTCTTCGTGTACTGCGAATGCTCCCGCCTGCGCAGGCGCTCTATGCCCGCGACATGAGTTTCCTGAAGT
Organism: Firmicutes bacterium UBA5389; assembly: GCA_002409965.1. Taxonomy (GTDB): domain Bacteria; phylum Bacillota; class DTU025; order DTU025; family DTU025; genus UBA5389. The sequence continues at coordinate 41,218 of DHON01000066.1, read as the reverse complement.
CAAGCCAGCCGTCGAGCAGGCCGGTCATGGGCAGAAGCCAGTTCAATGTGGGCGTCAAGTACAGGAAAACCGCGATGACAGCCCGCAACCCCTTTGGAACGCCCATCGATCCCAGCACCGACCAGAGCACTGCGATTCCCTGCACCGCATAGATCATGACATACACTGCTATCACGTTGGTTGCCAGGGTCCGCGCGAACCCCAGGTCGACTGAAGGGATGGCATAGGCCAGCAAGAGCGCGCCGATCAACCCCCAAGCCCAACGCCAGTCGATCCTCCAATCCGCAAACGCCGGAATCGGCTCGACATCCCGCTTCATCCTGATCAAGATCCAGCGTGCGGCGGCATATGCTATCGCCGCCGAAAATACGGCCCCAATGGCCAACACAGCAGGGAGAAACGTCTTGAACCAGACGGGCATCGCCTCTGTCATCTGCTTGACCAGGCCCAAAGACTCTTGCGGCACACCCATCTTCTGGTACAATTCCATCGTGCGCTGGCCCGCCTCGACAAAGGTCTCCTGAACCTTGGCCACCATCGCACCAGGAGAAAGCCCCGTCGACCACGATACCAACAGAAAATCGCTGACAAACGCAGCCAGACTGGCCGCCGATGTGCCCGCCAGCGTTATCAGCCATGGGCGCTTCCTTGCAAGAAGCGCGCCTAGGACAATCCCAATGAAGCCCACGCGAACCAACACGATCAGGCCGTCTATCGGGCCAAGTATCAGGCTTACACCCAGGGCTGAGACTGCAGTCGCGATAGCGCCGGTACGCGCGCCGTTTCTGATGACCAGAATCGCCACGGGCACCGGTATCACATAAAGAAGTAGTTTGGTATATATGTCGGCCACGTACAGCACTATGGTGAGCGCAGCCAGAAGCGCCCCTTCGGTGAGCGCCCTGGTTCGCTGAGCACGCGGTGATTTCAACTAGAACGCCCCTTCCTATGATTGGCGAGGGCACTGAAGTCCTTGTACCACTGCTCCACTTCATGCCCGCTGTGTATGTTGTCCCGAATGTTGGCATCGATCTGCTCATCGAGGGCCGCATAGCCGATGCCCAGCCTCTTGCCCAGCAGATAGCAGCCGATGATCGCGTTGGCCAAATCGGACGCGCGCGGGTCCTCGTCGGTAATGGCAAGAGAACGGTACACAGAAGCCACGCTTCCAAGCACCTCAGCCTTGAGCCAGTCAATGGTCTTGAAGTTACGTGCGATGTCGGTGTCGCGCTGGTACCCCATTACAATACCTCCCCGCCTTCGTGTGGGAAACCGCTGCCCAACTCGATGGCCGACGAACGAATGTGCGCCGCGGGCGCGACCTCGATGCTGTTCGTTCTCGATGCTGAACACGAAATCCTGCCTGCAGCACAGGGCGGAGGGTATGTGCAAGAAAACTCTCTGGACCCAGAGGCTCCAAAGAGTTTTCGCATTCGGTGAACACAAAGGCCCGATGGGCCCCGGCGCCCGTCCGTTGCCCGGCTTCGAGGCGGCAATCGCCCGCTACTCGGTAGTAAACGGGAGCAACGCAACGTGACGGGAGCGTTTGATCGCCACGGTCACCTGGCGCTGGTGCTTCGCACAATTGCCCGATATGCGGCGCGGCATTATCTTGCCTCTCTCCGAGATGTACCTGCGGAGCCTGGCAGTATCTTTGTAGTCGATATGCTCGAC
>DHON01000066.1:38824-39385 GCA_002409965.1 Firmicutes bacterium UBA5389 | reverse complement strand
TTTGTAGTCGATATGCTCGACCTTGTCCACACAGAAAGAGCAAACTCGCCTTCTGGATTTGCGTCCTCTCTCACGCTTCAATGTGATGTCCCCCCAATAGCTGAGGCAATAGCGCGTGGCGCGCCATCAAAACGGCTCGCCCACATCGATGTCATCTCCGAATGTAGGCCCCCCATCGTTATCTGGTTCGGGTAAAGGCGGTTCCTCTGTCGCCGGAACGCGCGCCCCAGAGTCAGGCGCCCGATCCAGAAACTCCACCCTCTCGCCTATCACTTCCCATGCCCTGCGCTTCTGCCCATCGGCAGCCTGATAGCTGCGGACCTGAAGGCGCCCTTCCACAGCGACAAGACGGCCCTTCTTCATGTAGGTACCCACCGTCTCTGCCTGTCGGCGCCAGACCACCACATCGATGAAGTCAGTCCCGCGCTCGCCAGATTGGCTGGCGAAAGGCCTGTCGACCGCGACAGTGAACCTGGCCACGCTTATACCGTTCTGCGTCACGCGAAGTTCTGGGTCGTGGGTCAGGCGGCCCACCAGTACGATCCTGTTCATGACAACACC
>DHON01000066.1:37679-38666 GCA_002409965.1 Firmicutes bacterium UBA5389 | reverse complement strand
CCCTGCCTCAAATTTAGGCCCGGCAAGGAGTTATTTGTCCTTGCGGATGATCAGGTAGCGTACCACGCCGTCGGTGATTCTGTAGACGCGCTCCAGCTCGGCCACGATATCAGCAGTCGCGTTGAAATAGAAGACTACGTAATACCCCTCGGTATGGTCCCCTATCACATACGCCAGCCTGCGCCTACCCATGCGATCGGTCTTGGTGACCTCTCCGCCGTTTGACGTGATCAGCTCCTCGAACTTGGAGACCAAACCATCGATCTCCTCGTCGTCAAACGCCGGGCTGAGAATGAACATTGTTTCGTAGGCATGCACTGACTTCACCTCCCCTCGGACTTCGGCCCCGCGTCATGCGCGGAGCAGGGATTGCGAGATGAATTATAACATTACGTTCGGGGAGGCGCAACCCACCGTACGGGTGATATTTCCAGAACAACGCCCTGATCACACGTTGAATCTGAATAGTGTCACATCGCCGTCCTGAACGGCATAGTCCTTTCCCTCGGTTCTGACCCGTCCGTGCTCACGAGCCACCGCGAATGAACCCTCCTGCAGCAAGCAGTCCCACTGTATGACCTCGGCGCGGATGAAACCCCGCTCCATGTCGGTGTGTATCTTCCCCGCCGCCCGTGGAGCAGGAGTGCCGCGCCGCACGGTCCACGCGCGCGTCTCAGGGCCCTTTATGGTGAAAAACGTTATGAGATCAAGCAGCTTGTATCCTGTTGTTATCACGCTGTCCAGCGCGGAACGCGCAAGTCCAAGAGAAGCCAAGTAGGCCCGAGCATCGTCGGGTTCCAATTCGGACAACTGCCATTCGAGCTCCGCGCATACGGGGACCACCGGCGCCCCGCCGTCTACCGCCATTTCCGCTGCAACCGCGTCAAGCCGGTCTATACACTCCTCCGCCACATTGGCCACGATCATCATTGGCTTCATTGTAAGCAAGAAAAGGCTCCCCACCAGCTGACGATGTTCATCACATAG
>DHON01000066.1:35650-37538 GCA_002409965.1 Firmicutes bacterium UBA5389 | reverse complement strand
CAGCTGACGATGTTCATCACATAGCTCCATCTCACGCGCCGGACGCCCTGAATTCAGGAATTCCTCCAGCTCTGCCAGGGCATCCAGCTCAAGCCGGTACTTCTTGTCCCCCGTCTTCAGCATCGGCTCCGTCTTGGCCATCCTTCTGCTCACGGTGTCCAGATCGGACAGGATCAACTCGGTCTCGATGATCTCCACATCGCGGGCGGGGTCGAGTTCGCCGTCTACGTGAGCCACGTTGGAGTCCGCGAAGCACCGGACCACGTGGGCCACTGCGTCCACTTCCCTGATGTGAGACAGAAACCTATTCCCCAGCCCTTCGCCGCGACTGGCGCCCTTGACAAGCCCCGCTATGTCCACGAATTCGACAGTGGTCGGGGTGACCTTCTGGGCTCCGGCAAGCCGCGCCACATGCGCCAGCCGTTCGTCCGGCACCTCCACTATGCCCACATTGGGATCGATCGTCGTAAACGGGTAGTTGGCCACCTGGGCTCGACCTCGTGTCAGCGCGTTGAACAACGTGGATTTGCCCACATTAGGCAGGCCCACGATCCCCAGGCTCAGCATGTGAATCGCCTCCTGCAGAGGTAGACATGATCCCCCGCACATCCTTCTCAAACCGTGGCCTTGGCAGCATGACCACTCGCCCACACCCCTGGCACCTAATGCGGAAGTCCGCACCAACCCTCAGCACTTCCCATGTGGAACTCCCACAAGGGTGTGGTTTTCTCATCTGCACAATATCGCCCAAGTGGAAGAGTAGGTGCTTAGCTGACATGTTCCTGCCCCCCAGGCCCCGTTGTAGTCGCTCAGGATACACGCTCGGATTCTGGTGATACGCTCTCGTCCCTGTTATCTGCGCAGTCCCGCTGCCCATCAATGATAACGTGCCTGTGCGGATACGGAATGCTGATGCCGTTCTCATCGAGGACCCTCTTGACCAGCAGTTTGAGCTGCCGTTCTGCAGACCATTGCTGCATGGACTGGGCCGTTGCCCATACCCTCAAAGCGATTCCCGAGTCGCCCAGGTCCTGGACCCCAAGCACCGTGGGACCGTCCACTATCTCAGGCATGTTCTCTCTGTGGCGATCAAATGCATCCTGCAATACCCTGATGGCGAACTCCAAATCGGTGGAATATGACACCTGGACGTCGAACACGACCCTCATGGCGCGACCACGGAAGTTGGTGACCAGGTTGATTGAACCGTTGGGCACCACATGCAGTTGCCCGGCGAAATCCCTGACCTTAGTGACCCTCAGTCCGATATCCTCGACCACGCCGGACACACCCGAAATCGAGACATAGTCGCCCACGGCAAACTGATCTTCGAACAGTATGAAGAAGCCTGTGAGGACATCACGTACCAGATTCTGCGCCCCAAAGCCCAGAGCAACTCCGGCTATCCCGGCACCCGCGACAAGGCCGGCCGTGTTGACCCCTAGTTCACCGAGAACCATGATCCCGCCCACGAAGTACACCATGTACCTGACAAAGCTCTTTATCACGGTCCTCAGAGTCATCAAACGCCTACTATCGCGGATCAGCGCGTGCTGCGCATCCTCGCGCGATTGGAACAGGCGGTCTATGAGCCTGCAAACAACGCGCAATATAAGGGCCGATATGAGGACTATCATCCCGATCCTGATCAACGAAGAGGCCACCATACTAGTGCCCTCCGTGATCTGCTCAGTCGTGAATGTGCCCGTCATGATCTCTTGCATCAAAGAAGGCTTCGTCGAGCTCGGCATGTGCTACCACCTCCGAAGAATCCGCTCCATAGTAACTTTGGACACTGTTCGTGCATGTCCTGCTCCAATGGGAAAAACCCCTCTCGGGCAATCGCCGAAAGGGGTGCGCGCGAAGGTTGATTGTTTCACGTGAAACA
>DHON01000066.1:0-35525 GCA_002409965.1 Firmicutes bacterium UBA5389 | reverse complement strand
AGGTTGATTGTTTCACGTGAAACACTTCACCTCAGGGTCGTGGGCACAAACATGTCCACCAGTCCGATGACCAAAGCTGCCAACAGCGCGCCTGCAATGGTAACCGTCATGCCCGGCACGATAAACTTGGTGGCGTATATCACCACCGCCGACACAAGGAAACCCACAATTCCTCTCGCGTAGGGAGAGACCGCGCGCCCCAGGATGACCTCGATGAGCCATCCCAAAACGGTGATCACAGCTGCTGCAAGCAGCGCCGTCCAGAAAGTGACCGTCGCGAACCCCGGTATGAGAAACGAGATGAACATCAGCACAATCGCTGACACAACCAGTCTCACAAGATGCTTTAACCACTGACCCATCGACTCTGCCCCCCAGTTCATGTGCTGGTTTAGTTCGCCAATCGTGGTATTAGCATAACCAGCATCAAGGGGACTATGCTTGCGAAGACTTCCGGAATGACAGGGGTTCCACCGTGGTCGATGCTTGACAGCCAGAGGGGGCAGATCCGTCCTGCTCCCAACCCTCACTGTGTCTCTGCCGATCACCGGCAGAACCCTGTCCTCGCATATCTGCCCCCATGGTTCGCTGCTGCCTGGCCCGAGCATGGGCAAGGGCCGATCAGCCAGTCTCGACCTAGAACGGACCTCCGAAATCAGCGAAGGGCAGTCTCACCGAGGCGATGCCCTGATAGACACAAAGGTACCTTTGCGCAGCCTTATCCCAGGTGAAGTTGGTCATGACGTGAGGACGTCCGTTATCCCTAACCGTCTCTATTCTGGCCCTGTCGTCCATTTGGAGAATCCCCATTTTGACCATGGCTCCGGCCAGTTCGCGCGGGTTCCGCGGAGGCACAAGCTTCCCGGTAGCACCCTCCTTGGAGCGGTCCATATCGAGCACCGTATCGTTTATTCCGCCGACCTTGGTTCCGATGGGTATGGATCCCATGCACATCGCCTCCAACTGCACCAGTCCAAACGGTTCAAAGTTGGAGGGTATCACGCAGAAATCGGACGCGCCGTACCATGCGCGCGTTGCTTCCCTTCCCAGATAGCCGATGATAGCCTTGACGTTCTTGGGATACTTGCGCTCCATTTCACGCGCCATGTTCTCCAGAACGGGATCCCCCGAACCCAGCACTACCATCCTGAACTCAGGAGCTAGTCGATCCGCGCCCGGCAGCTTGCCATCAAGGATCATCTGGGCAGCCGCGAACATGTGGTCTACGCCCTTCTGCTCCATGTCAAAGCGGCCCACGTAGAAGTAGAGGATGCCATCGTCCAATCCCTGTTCGCGCAGTATGGCGGCACGGCGCGCATCCCTGGACTTGTCCGCGTCTGTCAGTTTGGCGGGATCCCAGAAAGAGAAGTCCATGCCGTTCCAAACGTAAGTGGCTTTCCCTGCGTAGTCTCCGAATAGAGTCTTCCACTCTTCGTTCAGGTAAGTGTAGCTGACCGTCGTTAGGTGGTCGCACACACGGCATCCGAATGTCTCCAGGTTGAACATTATGCCCTCTGGGCCTACCTCAATGCACTCAGGGTCAACGAACTCCCCGAGGCCCGCCCGCTCCATTTCGCTCACCGCTATCTTCTCGCGGCAGATGCGGTGTATCGTGTATACCATCGGTATCCGAAGATACTTTCGCGCAACCGCGCCGCCCAGGACACAGTGCCAGTCGTTGATGTGCGCTACATCCGGCTTCTTGCCCTCTCTCCCCATTATCAGGTTGACCGCAGCTGGAAAGGCGTGGGCAAAATGGACCAACTTCGCCGTGAGCGTCTCTCTGGGGAAGTAGACATCAGGGTGGTCCATGACGTCGTCGCTCAGCAGGAACACGCGAACGCCATTGCGATCCATCTCGTACACGGTGACATCGAACGGGCTAGGCCCGGCAGTGATCCTGAACTTGCCGTACTTTTTCGCCTTGAATTCCCTCTCGGTCTTGTGAATGCCGTGGGACGGCATGAAAACCATCACTTCATTGTCGCGCGCCAGCGACTCCCCTATTGAAGTCGCGGCCTCGGCCAGTCCTCCTACGCGCTTGGGAAGGTGTTCGAAGGTTGCCAGGCTGATGATCATGGTCCCCTGGCGGCAAACGCCCCGGCCTGCGCCTGGGACATCAGGCCGCCGCTCGCCTCCTTTCGTGCACTGCTCTGTCCAACCTGCGCCAGTCTGCAGCCGGCACCATATAGTGTGCCGCCGTTGCCGACCAAAACTCGCATGCAGTCGGACGCCAATTGCAGAATACCAAACGTTGGGCAGGCGGGCAAGCTCTTGTGGGTCAGTGTGGAAACGCATGGGTATTTTCGAGGTTGCAGATGGCGGCCGCTGCCCAAGTGTGTGGCGCGTCATGCCGCTGTCACCAGGCGACCGCCGGCAATATAATGAAGTGCCGTCGCACGGCTGCACTCCCGGCACCAAGGAGGGAAACTAGATGTGGCGATTCCTCGAGGCTGTGGCCAGTCCGTTCTTCAAGTGGCGCCGCCGAACCTGCATTCTGATAATACGGACTACGAGAAGATAAGCATCCCGAGCAGGCCCGATATGGCCAACACCACAATGGGATCCAGCTTGGCCCAGAATACCAAAACGGCTGCCGCGGCGGCTATCATCATCGACTTTGAATCCACAAGCGCTACTCTGGCCACCGAGAACGCTGCCGCGGCGATAAGTCCAACGACTGCCGGCCGCATGCCCGACTTCACCCGCGCCAGCCTATCACTGTTTTCGAACCTGCTCGCGAGCATCGCCAGCGCAAGGACGATGATGACCGATGGGGTAACCACTCCAAGGGTAGCCACGATTCCTCCAACCGCGCCGGCCAGCCGATAGCCGACAAACGTTGCGCTGTTGACGGCGATCGGCCCCGGGGTCACCTCTGCGATGGCTACGATATCGGTAAACTCCCGAACAGTGAGCCACCCGCGCCCATGTATTATCTCGCTCTCTATCAGGGGCAGCATGGCATAGCCGCCCCCGAAGGTAAACAGTCCGACTTTGGCAAAACTCAGATATAGATTGAGCAGTATCATCCTTTCGTTCCTCCAACACCTACAAGGAGACCGTAAACAGCTGCTGCAGTGACAACCAGCGCAGGGCTGACTCGAACGAAAGCCACCAAGATCATGGCTGCGGCGGCCAATGCCAGTTCCACACGGGAACGCACAACTGGCCTGCCGATCTTGATGGCCGCAGAAGCAATTAGGACCACCACAGCCGGTCGAATTCCGGCGAACGCGGCCCGTACGTAGTTCGAAGACGATATCTGGTCAAAAAGCGCAGCAACCACCAGGATGATGATGATCGACGGAAGTATGCAGCCGACCACGGCGGCCATTGCGCCCCGAATCCCGCGAAGCGTGTACCCCACGTACACCGATGTGTTCACGGCTAAAGGGCCTGGCGCCGTCTGTGAAACCGCAAGGATGTCCACGAAATCACGCTTTCCGATCCACCCTCGGCGCTCCACAATGTCGCGCTGAATCAGCGGCACCATCACGTATCCCCCGCCGATCGTAAATGCGCCTATCCTGAGGAAAGTCCAGAAGAGAGCGGCCAATGACGCTCTGGGGCGATTCTGGTCGCCCCCAACCGGCTTGTCGATCTTGCGCCCTGAGTCTGATGTGGAGGTGGAGTCCATTGACTTGTCTCCCTCAATGATGATGCTGCGTCTCAACGCCTCTTCCTCTTGCCTGGCCCTCTCGTCGAAAGCTCGTTCACGGCACGGCTCACGCTCAGCGCTCCCGCTGTCAGCCCGACCAGAAAACCGGCCAGCGCACCCCAGGGCCGCGTCCCATGCTTGGAATCGACATAGACGCCGACAACAAAGCCTATGCCTATGAAACTTGCGAATTCCACCGCCATCCACACATAGCCCACATGGACTCAGCTCCCTGCAATTCTCAGCTCAATTGGCCATCACGGAGTCGTGAGAGGCTGTGCGGCGGGACCCACTTGCACTATCGCTGGCTGAGGCTTATACCTGTCCTTCGAAATCAGCTCCCGCCTGGTTTCCACACCTCCCAGTTTCACCACGCGCCATACAGCGACCCGGTATCCGAGCGCCCCGTTTTGGATCATCGTACGCGCGCCAGGCGCGAACTCCTCGTTCACCTGCTCTATCACCCCGGGCTCGATTCTCTCAAGCACTTCAGTCTCTACGTCCACAGTCGTGTCCTCCGGCCGGTCGCCGAAGATCCTAAATGTGATGATATCCTTGGCAACGTTAGCCTTCAGGAGCACGTGGTGGTCGGTGTTGTTTCCGATCTTGAGGTCGATGGCGCCGTAGGCCACCGTCGCGTCCCTGCCCAAAGGCACATAGCTGATAGGAAGTGAGTGATTTACCCTGGACACTATGTCGAGATCAGACAGCAGAGCAGCGTTGTAGAGGGTGGTAGACACCTGGCATATCCCGCCGCCTATTCCGGGTACAAGTTCGGCGTTGAATATGATGTCGGCCTCCATAAAGCCCCTCTCCGACGTCCTAGGACCCACCACATCGTTGAAGGAAAACACATCGCCCGGGGCGAGGATGGTTCCATCGATCATCGCCGCTCCCAGCTGAATATTCTTGGCGCGCTTAACGTTGCTCGCCTTGAACTTCGTGGTGTACTTGCCGAGCAGGCATCGGATGCCCTTGGAACCCAACTCCGATGTGGTTACGCTGGGAAGCACCATATCTACAGGAAGGTCAATCTCACGCACTCCGCAGGACAGGGTCGTGCTTCGAAGCCGGGCGATCAGCTCATCCACATCGAGCCTGCGCCCATCGGACGATGGCTCTATGATGACCTGATCGTCATCGGCTATGACAAGCCTCGCATCCGCCGGCTGGACCTGCACCACGTTGGCGAGAGCGAACACCAGGTCGCGCAGGCGCTGCTCGTCGACGGAGACCACCAGCGGTATGTCGATGCCGCTGCGCGCAGCCCGGCGGCGCTGGACAAGCCTTGCGCAGAATCCGCCGCGCCGACCCACACTGAAAGCGGCTCTGAGCCCTGCCTCCAAATCGACAACGGTGCCTATCTCCTCTGGGCTTACTCGCCAGGCCTCATCGCCCAATCTTAGGGAAATGGGCGCAGTCTCGCATTCTCCCATACGGCTCTGCAAGCGCGCCCGGGCCTCAGCAACGGTCATCCCGCCCACATCGTAGCCCCCCACGGAAACTCCCTGGCAGATCCGATCGCCAGCGAGCATTCCGGGTAGCATTTTGTGGGCGCCCCACAGCATGCCGATGCCCAGACACACGGCGATTGCCACGCCCGTCACTATTTTTCTCGATTTGGAGTTGATCGAATCTCCCATAGACAGCAAACCGCCTCCGCAGTATCAATAGCACACGAACCAAACAGATTATGACTGTCGCCGCGCCTCATCGACATCGTCCAGACGAGCATAGCACATTCCTGCCCGGTTGTGCGCATACACCCGGCCCACATAGAAGGCCATGCATGCTCATATACTTCAACTAGCGCGTCCGGCCGGCACCGCCGACGTCTCCATTGTCAAAGGAGGTTACTCGTGGAAAGCAAGCCTGATGCTTCCTATGAAGGCCGTCCTGCTATCCTCAGGAATGCCTCGGCTGGGCCTATCCGGGCCCACATAGACCGCCCCAACCTCAGCGCCTGGCTTGCAAGCGAAATCGCCGGCAGTCTCGGCGGTCCTCTGGGAGCGCGCCGCCAGCCGCTTACCGTGGTATGCATCGGTACGGACCGGTCCACGGGTGATGCACTTGGCCCCCTGGTCGGATCGAGATTGGTGGAGTGGCGACTGGTTCGCGACCGCATCCGCGTAGTGGGGACGCTTGACGAACCGGTGCATGCAGGCAATCTACGGGGCGCCATCGAGGAGCTGGAACTCGCCGCGCCCGGAGCAAGGAACGTGCTTGCAGTCGATGCCTGCCTGGGCCGAGTGGGCAGCATCGGTTTCATCACTGTAGGCGAGGGCCCGCTCAAACCCGGAGCGGGTGTCAATAAGGAACTGCCGCCTATCGGAGACGCTCACATCACTGGCGTAGTCAACGTGGGTGGATTCATGGAGTACCTGGTGCTGCAAAATACCCGGCTGTCGCTGGTAATGAAGATGGCGGACGCCATAGCCCGCGGGGTCATCGCATACGTCGACGGTCCGGCTTGACGCTGTGCGCGCAGCCCGCCCAGGCTGATGCCCCCACAGCGCGCCTAGCTCTGCCCTCCCCACCACCTGGCCAAGATCTTGATTACCTCGGCATCTTGCACCTGAGTGAAGTCCTCGTAGAACTCCCCTACCGCGCCGAAGTCTGCTGGAATCGCCAGGCTCACGGCCATGTCCACCTCTTGCTGTAGCCGGTGAAACGTGTCCGGAGGGCATACCGGCGCCGCAACTACCAGCCGGGACGGACGCATGCGGCGGAGGCCGCGCGCCGCGGCCAATACGGTGTAGCCAGTGGCGATTCCGTCATCCACCAGAATCGTATCCCTGCCGCTGACTCTGGGAGATGGACGAGTCCCTCGGTACGCCGACAGCCTCCTCTGGATCTCTTCCAGTTGAGCGCAACTTGCCTTATCGATATACTCCCGGTCCACACCCAGCAGACGAATGAGACGTTGATCCAGCACCAAGTCGCCGTCAGGCCCAACGGCGCCTATTGCCATCTCGGGATTGGAGGGCGCGCCTATCTTCCTGGAGATGATTACGTCTAGTTGCGCGCCTATCGCATGGGCCACGTGTTCGGCAACGGGGACTCCGCCTCTTGGAAGCGCCAGCACCAGCGGGTCGACCCACTCGCCGGCGGCCATCTCTTGCCCCAAAGCCCGTCCAGCCTCGATTCGGCTATGAAAGCGCATGGTTCACTCCTCCAGCCGTAGGAACCCAAGAAAGCAACAGGCAACGGTATGCTCCATCACAGCATGGCCGTCGCCGGAAATAGCGGACCCAATTCGTCACTCGCTGGCGCCTGGCGCATCGCTGTCCACAGGCTCCGACCACGCACCTGGCTTTCGTGCGCCGCTCTCCAGCATCTCGCACTTGCCCAGAAAAGCAGCCCCCTCCTCAACGACGAACGATGCGATGGCTACATCGCCGAGGACCTTGCCCGTCCGGGCAATCTCGAGTCGGCCCGAGGCCTCGACATTGCCTCTCAGCTCTCCCGCCACAGTCACATTCACAGCCGAGATCGACGCAGTCACCAGGCCGCCTTCGCCGATGATCACGTCCTTCTCCGCTTCCATGACTCCGTCTACAAATCCATCGACTCGCACAGTGCCCGACACGCTCAGCGTGCCCTGGACCTTGGCCCCCTTGCCAATGTAAGTGTCCACCTTCCTATCACCTGAAGCCAGCTCTTTGTTCCTTCGGAACATCGACGCCCCATCCCTTCCGCCGGGTAGTCTGCCTATCTGCTACTTCATGTAAGAAGACGGGTTCACCGGACGCTTGTTGACGCGCACCTCGTAGTGCACATGAGGTCCAGTGCTCAGCCCGGTGCTGCCCACGTAGGCAATGACCTGACCCTTTTTCACAGCCGTGCCGGCCTTCACCGCATTGCGTGAGTTGTGTGCATAGAAGGTCGATATTCCGTACCCGTGAGAGATCTCAACGGCATTTCCGTAGCTGCCAACCCACCCCGCCTTGGTAACAACGCCGTCCGCCGTAGCCACTATGGGAGTACCACGTGATGCCGCTATGTCTACGCCTTCGTGAAGACGCGTGACCCGCAGAATCGGGTGGAGTCTGTTGCCAAAACCCGACCTGATTGTCCCCTTGACGGGCTCAATTGACGGCGTGTGATCGATCCTGTTGCGGTATTGCATCGCCGAAGACCGCAGACTCGACATGTCCTTCTGCATTGAACCGGTGAGCTCGAGCAGCCCAGCCAGCTCTTCGGCGGCAGCGGCCGCCAGCTGGTCCTCGCTGAGACACGCGGTCGCACGCACGTCCTGTTCAGATCCAGGAACAGCATCAGACAACCCCACCACCGGCATGCCCCTGTCCGCCCCCGGGTCGCCTCCACGTGATGTCGCGCCTCTTTCAGCGGAGGGCGAACCGGACGATGTTTTCTTGGCTGGGCCGGTACCCTTCACGATACCCCAGATTTCGGCGTTTTCGTCAACTACTTGCTCAACCGCGGCAGCGAGCTTGCTGGTCTTGTCAGTCAGTGCTTCAAGCTGCGCAAGGCGCTCGTCCTTCTCCTTCTTGAGCACTTCATTCTCCTTGAGAAGCTCCTGGATCGTCGCGCCCTTTGACTCCCTATCCTGGGCCAGCTGAACCACGCCGTGCGTCATATATAGATACGATCCAAGCAGGAAAATCGCCAGTCCGATCGCGATTGGCAAGCCAACGCGAAGAACTAGAAACGGAATGCCTATTGACTTGGGCGGCCCGCCCGAAGACGGGATGGCCATCAGGGTGAGCGATCCACGGCGTTTGCGTGGAGGGACCCTCGGGAACAATTTGAGTGTCACCAGAAACGTGCCGCTGGAAATCCCATTGTTTCCGGGCGCGGGGAAGAGTGCGGCACTTCCCCCCTTCAAGGCAATTCGTGTGTTGCCGCCATGGCATGGGCAACCCTATGGCTGATTGCCTGTGTGTGAATAGCATGGCCAGTACGTGCCAGGCCATGCGTGTGCTACATCTCTTTCAAGCCTACTGGTCTGAACTCCGGCGCGATTGCAGGTATACTTCGCCATCATTGTCCATTCTACTCATTCACACGAATTCCTGCCGACATTCTCGCTTTTCCTCAGCGTGCCCCTGAGTATCCTTCTATTGCGCGAGCTATAGCTGTGATTTCCTCATCGGACAGATTGTGTGTCGAGTGTCCTGCCCTTACCGGTTTGGCATAGACCCTAGTCTCGTCCCTGGCACACAATCCGCTTATTACGATGCCGTTCGCGCCGGCGTCAAGGAGCGCAACGGAGAAGCTCTGCTCTCCGCCTATATCCTCAAACGCGTTGTAGCGCAGGATTCCCACCTTCTGTACATGCCCCCGACAAACGTCCTCAAGGTCGGCCAGGTCGCTCTGCGTACGTTCTAGCTGCGCTGTAAGTGCATTGGTGCGCGCTATGTAGTCGAGTAGCAGCGACTCTGCGTCCTTGCCTTCAGCGTTACCGAGAAGGACACGGTACCGTGTCTCCAAACGCCTGGATCTGGACGAAGCTATGATGAACACGACTATGGCGACCAGCAGAACCATAGAAAGAATGCCAATGATCACGCCTTCCCGGCTTTCTGCTAGATAGAATAGACTTACTATGTCCATACCTCTCTGCGGCCTCGCAAGGCCTCGGTCCCCCCTCCAACGCGAAGCGTAGTGCGGTGGGCCGCGGTTACTCGCGGCCCAAAATGATCTCGAGAATCCGATCCAAGTCGTCTGGCGAGTAGTAAGCGATTTCGAGTCTGCCCTTGCTGGCTGAGCCGGACAACTTCACCTTAGTGCCTAGCTTCTCGCTGAGACGCTGTGCCAGGTGGGCTGCGTCCGGGTCCTCACTGGCTGTCCTTTGTCGGATTGTTTCACGTGAAACATTCTGCGTAATCACTTTGACAAGCTCCTCCGCCTGCCGCACGTTTAGCCCATCCGCGATGATCTTGGCGGCAACCTTCAGCTGAAGAGCCTCATCTGAGATGGCAAGAAGACACCGGGCGTGCCCTTCGCTCAGCCTTTTCTCCTCCACGTGATTCTGTATCTCTGCCGGAAGGTTGAGGAGTCGCACTGTGTTCGCAATCACAGGTCGACTCCTGCCTATGCTCTTCGACAGCTGCTCCTGAGTCATCTTGAACTCGCCCATCAGCTTTCGATAAGCCAGAGCCTCTTCAATCGGGTTCAGGTCCTCTCTCTGAAGGTTCTCTATGAGGGCGACTTGCACCATGCCGGAATCGTCGAGTTCTCTAACGATTGCCGGAATCTTGGGCAGCCCGACGATCTGGGCCGCCCGCCAGCGGCGCTCGCCGGCTATCAGTTGATAGCCGTCCCCTGCTGGCCTGACTACGACTGGCTGCAGAATACCATGAAGCCTTATCGATTCGGCCAGTTGCTGAATGCTCTCGTCTGCAAAGGACCTTCGAGGCTGAAATGGGTTAGAAGAGAGTCGGTCGATGGGTATCTCCACTCCCCGGGACCTATCGACGACCTCGCCTACGGTGTCCGCTCCTATGATGGCGCTCAGGCCTTTGCCCAGTCCTCTTGGTTTCGCGGCCATCCCTACGCCCCCTCCCGCTGCATTACTTCTGCTGCAAGGTCCCGGTAGGCCTCAGCTCCCTTGGACCTATCATCGTATAACGAAATGGGGAGGCCATAGCTTGGAGCCTCGCTGAGCCTCACGTTTCGCGGAATCACGGCCCGAAACACACGGTCGCCCATATGAGCCTTCACGTCGTCAGCCACCTGTTGCGAAAGGTTGGTTCTGGAATCGTACATTGTAAGCACGATCCCCTCCATCTCAAGCCCAGGGTTGAGATGGTGCCGGACCAGGTCAACCGTGCGCATCAGCTGACTAACGCCCTCCAGTGCGTAGTACTCGCACTGTATGGGCACCAGCACGGAATCGGCTGCAGTAAGGGCGTTTATCGTGAGGAGTCCTAGTGAAGGAGGACAGTCCACCAGCACGTAATCGTAGGCTGCACGGACGGGCTGTATCGCGGCACGCAATCGATGCTCCCGGGAAATGACACTGACCAGCTCGATTTCCGCGCCCGCCAGGTCGAGTGTGGCCGGCACAACATCCAGGCCCTGAACGGTCGAGCGCACAGTTGCTTCGCCGATTGGCGCCTCGTCAATCAGCACTCGATATATGCAGGTTTCCACGTCGCGCTTGGCGATCCCAAGACCCGAGGTGGCGTTGCCCTGAGGATCCATGTCGACGAGCAAGACCCGCCGGCCTGCCATGGCCAGGTAAGCGCTGAGGTTGACGGCTGTTGTGGTCTTGGCCGTGCCGCCCTTCTGGTTGACCACTGCGATAACCCTGCCCAATGCGGTGTTCCCCCCTAACATACTGTGCTAGACTTCTCCGCACTTCGGCAATGTCCTTCACCTGAAAGGCTGGTTGTGCGGCCCTCACCCGGGTGATTTGCGGGTAGCGCCAGCGCCGCCAATCGGATGCTTCTCGGGCACCCCCGGCCTCCTAGGATACTGGCGAGGCGTACTCCTCTGTTTCGTCGCGCTCACCAACACCCGTGTTCCCGCCCCAAACGGCAGTTCGAGTTGGTGTGTACTGAGTTCTCCGCCTCCCAGAGCAGCCACTGCGCGAGCGCCCGACACCATCTCCTCCGTCACTTTGGGCCCCTTCATCGCAACAAACAACCCGCCCAGTCGCACAAGCGGCAGACAACATTCAGCAAGAGGCGCCAGGCTGCTCACGCCACGGGCCACCGCAAGCGCGAACTTCTCCCTATACCGAGGGTACCTACCAAGTTCCTCGGCCCGCGCATGCACAGCTTCCACGTGTGATAGGCCCAGCACAATGCAGACCTCGCGCACGAAGTCGACCTTCTTCCTTACGCTGTCCACGAGAAGCACTCTGGCACCAGGGTTCATTATCTTCAGCACCAATCCCGGAAAGCCGGCCCCGGTTCCCACATCCACAAGACTGGCCACATCGCGCATGTCGGCCGCGAGCAGGCAAGTGAGTGAGTCGGCGAAATGCTTAACGGCTACCTCCGCTTCCTCAGTGATGGATGTCAGATTCACTGCCCTGTTCGCCTCAATCAGTAGTTCCTTGTAGGTGCAGAACATGTCCAGCTGCCTGCGGTCAACCTGCACACCCAGCTCCCGAGCCGACCTCTCCAAAGTCTCGCGGAAGAGCGTGCCCGCGCTGTCACGTCTATCAGGCATTGCAGCCTCCCTCCGCTTTCCGGCCAGCCCGGGCCATCTCTCTCAAGTGGACCGTCAGGGCCATGACGTCTGCTGGCGATACGCCCGAAACTCGCGTGGCCTGGCCGACTGACAGAGGCCTTACCTGAGCGAGACGCTCCCTGGCCTCTCGAGATAGCCTTGCCAGAGACCCGTAGTCAATGTCGTCAGGAATCGTCCACTGCTCCAGTTTCCTAAACTCCTGTACCTGCTTCTCTTGCTTGGCAATATAGCCGGCAAAGCGGGTCTCGATGGCCACCTGCTCCATCGCGCCATCGGCGTAGCCTTGGAGCGAGGAGGGGAGAGTCTCGCCTCCTCGCTCCAGATCGATGGCTCTGCATCGTTCGTTGAAGCTGCTCCACCTCTCATCATCGACAAGTCGCACATCCCGGCCTCTGGGCGTTAGCCGGAGATCCGCATTGTCCTGCCTCAGGAGAAGTCTGTACTCGGCTCTGGCCGTCATGAGTCGATAGGGCTCGTCAGACCCCTTGGAGACAAGGTCGTCTATGAGCACGCCAATGTAGGCCTCGGACCTGTCGAGAACGAAGCGTTCCGCACCGGGCCGCACAACGCTCATCGCCGCGTTGATGCCGGCCACCAGCCCTTGAGCCGCTGCTTCTTCGTATCCGGAAGTGCCGTTGATCTGTCCAGCGCAGTACAGCCCGCGCACTGCAATGGCTTCCAGTGTGGGGAGAAGCTGAGTAGGATCGACGCAATCGTATTCAATCGCATATCCATACCTTACGATGTGCGCGTGCTCCAGGCCTGGTATGGTCCTCAGCATCTCCTCTTGCACATCCACCGGGAAACTGGTGGAAACACCCGCTACGTACATCTCCCCTGTCCGTCTGCCCTGAGGTTCGACATAGACCTGATGACGTGGACGTTCCGGAAAACGCACAATCTTGGTCTCTATAGCCGGGCAGTAGCGCGGGCCCGTGCCGGTTATCGCCCCAGTGTACATGGGCGCGCGGTGCAGGTTCCTCCTTATCGCCTCATGCGTTCGCTCGTTGGTCCATGTGGCCCAGCAACACAACTGCTCCCTGGGAGCGGGCTTTCGAAGAAACGAGAATCCGTATGGCAGGTCCTCCCCCGGCTGAGGAACCATCTTCGAGCGATCGATGCTTCGCCCATCGACCCGCGCAGGA
This sequence comes from Firmicutes bacterium UBA5389, assembly GCA_002409965.1. GTDB lineage: Bacteria > Bacillota > DTU025 > DTU025 > DTU025 > UBA5389. Next base: position 22,553 of record DHON01000066.1, on the reverse strand, counting down.
GTGCCTGTCTTGAAACGGTGAATAGTGAAACCCAGCCTGCGCAGGTCTTTGCCCAATCCAATGGATGGCGGCATCCGATCAGGGCCCGACTCGTAGCTGAGTTCCCCCATGTACACACGCCCTCCTAGGTAAGTGCCTGTCGCCAGAATAACTGCGCGAGCCGATATCTCACCCAAATCGGTGATCACGCCGGCGACCATCCCATCATGGACTGCGAGACCTGCAACCATCGCCTGCCTGAGCACGAGATCAGGCTGGCTCTCCAGCGCCGCCCTCATGCGCGTCTGATACTCAACCTTATCGATCTGCGCCCGGATAGCCCTGACCGCAGGACCCTTGGACGTATTGAGCATCCGTGTCTGCATGAAGGTCTCGTCGGCTGCCAGAGCCATCTCCCCGCCAAGAGCATCTATCTCCCGGACCAACTGGCCCTTTGCGGGTCCGCCGATCGACGGGTTACACGACATCTGGGCAACGTTGTCCATGCTTACAGTAAGGCCGAGAGTTGAGCAACCCATCCGCGCGCAAGCGAGCGCAGCCTCGCACCCGGCGTGGCCCAGTCCAACTACGATCACGTCAAAGTCCACTGTGCGTCAGCTCGCTTCCCTACTCCTACTTGCCGATGCAAAACTGTTCAAATATCCTCTCCACAACGTCCTCGCGAGCAGTCTCGCCGGTTATCTCTCCCAGTGCGTCGAGGGCAGCACGCAGGTCTATTGACAGCATATCGGCCGGCACACCATCGCTGGAAGCCCGCGCCGCATCGTCAAGTGCCGCTGCCGACCTCCGCAAGCAGTCGGCAATCCGTGTCCCAAACGACCGGGCACCATCGTCGAAATGGCCTTCCCGAGCCATGGCCAATGCTTCAATCTCTGCCTCAAGCTGGTCGATTCCGCTGCCCGCAAGCGCCGACACTCGCAGCATCCTCCTGTTGCCCACGTGACAACGCAAATCCCCATCGTCAAAGGCCGCGGCGAGGTCCGACTTGTTCACCACAACTATGGTACGGTCTTCAGGTGTGATCGCCACGATCGCTTGATCGTACTCGCTCAACAGCATCGACCCATCGACTACCGCCAGAGCGATGTTCGCGTCAGCCAATGCGCCTTTAGCACGCTCCACACCTATCCTCTCCACAGCGTCCGTTGGTTCGCGCATTCCAGCGGTGTCTATCAACTGTATGGGAATCCCGCGGATGTTGGCCACCTCAGATACCGTATCCCGAGTAGTGCCGGGCCAATCTGACACGATAGCCCTCTCCTCACGCAGCAGAGCGTTGAGCAGCCTAGACTTTCCAACGTTCGGCCTCCCAACGATGGCGACACTGGCGCCTTCCCACAGAATGCGACCTCTGTACACTTCCGAAGCAGCGCCATACAGATCCATGGCAATGCGCCGGGCAGTTTCGCCAATCTCAATCACCTCAATCTGGGGAATGTCATCCTCGGGAAAGTCCAAAGAAGCTTCGATCCTCGTCATCAGCTGTACCACAGCCTCGCGCGACTCCGACACGATGCTCCCCGATTGACCTGATAGAAACGCCGATGCCGAACGCCGAGCTCTATCAGTGCGAGCGCTGATCACCTGCAGTACGGCCTCAGCCTGTCCTAGGTCTATGCGACCGTTGAGGAAAGCGCGCCGCGTGAACTCCCCGGGGCTAGCATGTCGCGCTCCGGCATCCAGCACAGCCTGCAATACCGCGCGCGCAACCACTGGGCCCCCGTGGCAGCTCAGTTCGACAACATCTTCTCTGGTATAAGATGCGGGGGCCAGCATGGACAGCATAATGGCCTCATCCACGAACTGTCCGTTGGAGTCGAATACCCCGCCAAGTTTGGCGCGCCATTTCGGGCGATGCCCCTGCGATGGCTCCTCGCTCCGTTGCTGGCGCGCGGGTCGGAACACTCTGCCCGCTACCTGCCTGGCACTCGGTCCAGACACCCGGATGATAGCTATTCCGCCGGTTCCCGGCGGCGTGGCTATCGCCGCGATGGTGTCGGAGGCACATGCGACTGCACTGGACACGTCCACATCACCCCTTGTTTCACGTGAAACAATCTATGTCATACATAAGAATAAAAGAAAGTGCGCGCTTTTTGAACACGCACCTTCCAAATATCGCATTGCCAGGGCTTCCAAGCCTATTCGCCGGGCGAGATGACTATTCGCCTGTACGGTTCGCGCCCTTCCGAGTGCGTAACCACGCCCTCAGCATCCTTCAGGGCCATGTGAACGATACGCCGTTCCAGTGCGGACATAGGTTCCAATACCTGGTTTCTCTGGTCCCGGATCACCTTGCCTGCCGCTTCAATAGCCATTTCCGTGAGAGTCTCTTCCCTTTGTTTCCTATATCCCGCAACGTCTACAACGTACCGCACGCGCTGCTCGTCTCCGGCGGCACGAGCCGCTCTGCCTGCAGCCAGGTTGACCAGGTACTGCACCGAATCGAGGGTCTCTCCATGGCGGCCAATCAGCACTCCGAGCGACTTTCCCTCGATCTCGAGCATAGTGACCTCGTCTGCCTCGCGTTCATACACATCAGCGTCTAGGCCCATGACCGAAACCAGTCCCTCCAGGAACCTCGCGCCGCGACTCAAACCATCATTCTCCGAGACACCGACGTCGGCACCCATTTTGCCAGTGCCGGCCGCTCTCCCAGGAACGCTGGACCGCCTGCCGCGGATGGAGTCTGCGCTATCCTCTGAGGGCACCCGCGGCACCACAGTGGGCCGGGGTTCACTGGACCCGCGACCCGCATCCGCATCGCCGGTCGGTGTTGGATCCGCGTGCAGCGGGCCCATCCGGACCCGTGCATGCCTCATTCCAACTAGCCCTAGAAACCCGCGGGACCCCTCATCTATGACTTCGATCTCGACCTGCTCTTTCCCCAGCCCCAGTGAAGATAATCCGGCCTGAACTGCCTCATCGACTGTCTTGCCAGTAACCTCGATGGGTTTCATCTAGCTGACTCCCTTCTTCGACGCAGCCAGTTGCCTCTGAATCACGTAGTGCTGCAGTATGCTGACGATGTTCGAGGAGACCCAATAAACGGCCGCTCCCGACGGCATGCTCCTTGTGAACCAACCGAAGATGAGCGGCATCATAAAGGTCATAGCCTTCTGCGACTGCTCCGCCGTAGTCTGGGACATAGAGAACCACATTGTAACAGCCGATAGGATGGGTAGAATCCACAGGTCGGGGGCGTTCAAGCTCGGCAGCCAGAGAAAACTGGTCTTGGCGGCGTCAAAGCTGTCAACAAAGGCCTTGTTCTGTAGCACTCTGAAGAAGACGATGAGTATGGGCAACGGAATCAACGCGGGGAGGCACCCGCCCATGGGGTTGACCTTGTTGTCGCGGTACAGCTCTGCAAGGCGCTGCTGCTGCTCCTGCGGTTGACCCTTATACTTCTGCTCGATTTCCTTCTGCTTTGGGCTGAGCGCCTTCATCTGCTCCATCACTCTAACCTGGCTTACCTGCAGCGGATGCAGGATCGCCCTGATCAGAACTGTGACAATTATGATCGCCCAACCAAGATTGCCAGTGAGATTCGTGAAATACTGCAGAATACTCTGCATCACCGAGGTGATGCTCAATGCCGCCTCCCCCTTTCAACCAGAGGACTGTAGCTGGCGATCCACGCGTCTGACTCTACGGTACGGGATCGTACCCACCCCTGCCAAATGGATGGCACCTGAGAAGTCGTCTGAGGGCAAGCCACGAGCCCCTAGCTACTCCATGCTTTCGCACCGCCTCTTCGGCGTACTGCGAGCACGTAGGCACAAAACGGCAGCAAGGGCCTCTCTTCAATGGGGAGATGTAAGCTCGGTACGCCCGAATGACGCGCAACTCAACCCATTCCAGCATCATCGGTCTCCTCCCGCTGCCGCGCACACTGCGCCCCTTTCATCTCGCGAACGCAGTAGGGTCCCAACCGCCCAAGCATCTTGTCGAGGTCGGTTAGAACATCCTGACAGCGCAGTCCAGGTGCGGTCATGCGCCTTCTGGGCACAACGACAAAATCGTAACCTTGATCCGGCAACGTCGCTGAGACACGCACCGCCTCCCGAAGCAACCGCTTGATTCGGTTGCGCTTGACCGCGCCCCCCATCTTCTTCCCCACAGGGTACCCCACGCGCACAATGTCTAGGCCATTCGGCACTGCATGAACCACAACGTAGTGGCCCGCGGCCGTCTTGCCCTCCCGAAAGGCTCTGCGAAACTCCGAGGTCCTACGCAGGCTGTGTGCTCGCACTTGGGGGCCTCCTGTCACAAAAAGCCGATACGAAAGAAAAGCCGTCGCACGACGGCAGGACTTCAAGACGCCACAGGTTGGGTCAAGCCGAAACCCGCTTGCGGCCTCTGGCGCGCCGGCGCCTTATGATTCTGCGACCGCCCGGCGTACTCATGCGAGCCATAAAACCGTGAACTCTCGCCCTGCGGCGCACCTTGGGCTGGTATGTCCTTTTCATCCAAACGTTCCTCCCTGCAAACTCCACCGCAAGCATACCGCGTCAATTATAAGCGAGGTAAACCAGGGGTGTCAAGAACCGATCCCACGAGCTCTCTGCCATCGAGCCGCACCGGGTTATCCTCTTATCCACAGGCGCCTTTCAAACGCTTCCATATACATTGTTCCGCCGCTTGACTGTCTGTTATGATAGTCTTTGCAAACGGATGAATTTTTCACCGGCGGTCTCATGCAACTATGATTATCGCCAGTTGTGACCCGGTTTATGCACAGACTGTGGATAGGTCTGTGGATAACGTGTGTGAACAACGTGGATTTCTCACGAATGCCGGAATCCGGGCAGTCGGCATTTCGGAACGGCTTGTGGACAACACTGAAAACCCCCTAGACACGCCTTACTCCATGCAAAACGTTTGTTCCCGCCGTTCCTACTGCCGGTAGGATATCCACAGTTGTCTGTGGAATACTTGTTGATGTATTGTGAGATTCGGGGTTTCGGGGCGCGCGCATGATGACTTTTCAACAGCTGTGGAAAACCCTGTGGATAACTTGAAGGACTCAACGCGATCTTTCGAAAGAATGCAGGCTGCGCCCATCAGCATTCGAGTATTGGCTCTTAATAGTCGGGCAATTTCGAACATCTCTAGCTGGCATGCTATTTATCCACAGTCTCCTGTGGATACCTTGTGGATAATTCAAGCGCTGGCAGGCGCCGCGAAAACGGGGGGCTTGTATGAATGGTCCTGTTCAGACTGCTGTTTTCTAGACCGAACAGATCTAAAGCCCATGTAGACGCCTCGCCCGCCGAGGCTCCGGCACCGGCGGAAGCGGAGCCGTTGTATGCAGTACGAATAGCATCGTATGACAGCATGAGTTCTCTCCCGCGCACCATCGATCTGTCATCCGACGACTTCCGCACTTTCGTGGATGATGTCTCTTCCCGCGTCTACGCCCTCTGTCGGGAGAAGGGCGGTTCTGTTCCGTTCGTCGTCATACGCGAAGCTGTGGAGAATCTCATGCATGCCGGGTTCGCAGACGCAGTCGTCACAGTCCTTCCCGATGGGAATACCGTCAGGATTTCGGATCACGGCCCCGGCATCGCCGACGGGGAACGCGCTTTTCTCCCCGGGTTCACCACAGCCAACAAGGCAATGCGTGATTTCATCAAGGGCGTGGGCTCGGGTTTGCCAATTATGCGCGAGTCGCTCGCAGCTATGGGCGGCTGGATGACAGTTGAAGATAACCTGGGTCGCGGCGCTGTAGTTACCATAAGCTCCATAGGTCCCATACGTCCGCACCTGCCCGCACCGCTTCCCCGAGCAGTGCTGCACGACGATGCGGCCGCAACGACTGTCGACGCCGCATCAATTCGTCGTCTCCCCGAAACGCTTCCCGCCGGAGTTCGGGACCAGTTCGGTGACGAGCAGGCCAAGCAGGATTCAGCAGGCGATCAGTCGAACAGAGGACAGGATGGGGGCACGCCGCCATCATCTCAACCCTCTGAAATGTCAGACGAGGCTCTCGATGCTCTGCTCTCGTCTCGGCAGAAGAAAGTCTTTCTGCTCATAGCCGAGATGGGAGAGATCGGCCCATCTGTTGTTACGAAGGAGCTTGACATAAGTCTGAGCACGGCTTACCGCGATCTTGTTACGCTCGAAGAATTGAGTCTCGTAGTCGGCCTCGAAGGGGGCAAACGCAAGCTCACCAAGAGGGGTATCGATTTCCTTGCCTATATATTCAGATAGTCACGCATCTCGCGAGTGAGGGGTGGCACAGTGTCCGACGAGCTGAACGCTATGTGGGCTAAAGCTCTGACCGTCCTATATAACGAGCTGTCCGGGCCGAGTTTCGATGCATGGCTCAGGCCAAGCACCCCGGTTGCGTTTTCGGATGGAACTCTACTTGTTCAGGTTCCACACGAATTTGCCCGCGACTGGCTGGAGACCAGGCATTCTGCGCTGCTGTCCGAGATTATGACATCGTTCGTAGGGCAGAATGTCACAGTTAAGTTCATCGCAAAAGCCGATCCCGCTGTTCAAGGCCGATCGGAGGACGTGGCGGTCCCGATGCCGTCCATTGCGTCTTCCACGCCGGCGGTGCCACAACTCACCCAAGAACAGGCAGAGGAACCCCGTCCACGGCAAGCCGAGCGTATTCAGCGGTCTTCCATCGCGCGTCAGTCTGAGTCCAAGGAGCCTGACGATTTCAAGCAGGCCGTCCTGAATCCCAAGTACACCTTCGACTCCTTCGTCGTGGGCTCATCCAACAGGATGGCTCACGCAGCAGCCCTCGCGGTATCGGAGGGGCCGGGCCGCACGTATAACCCTCTGTTCCTGTACGGCGGGGTGGGCCTGGGAAAGACCCACCTCATGCAGGCCATCGGCCATCAGCTCCTGGCGTTCAACCCTCTGGCCCGGATTGTGTATGTCCCTTGTGAGCAGTTTACCAACGAACTCATACTTTCCATACGCTTCGAAACCACTGATGCGTTCCGCGAGAAGTACCGAAATGTGGACATACTGATGATAGACGATATTCAGTTCCTGGCCGGAAAAGAACGCACCCAGGAGGAATTCTTTCACACTTTCAACACCCTGTATGAAGCGGGCAAGCAGATTGTCATCTCCTCCGACCGTCCGCCCCGGGAGATAGCGACCCTTGAGAGCAGGCTGAGGTCGCGATTTGAGTGGGGTCTTTCGGCCGACATCAGCGCCCCGGAGTTGGAGACCCGTATGGCGATCCTTAACAAGAAGGCTGCCGCCGAGAATCTTGTCTTTCCGCAGGATGTGTGTCTTTTCATCGCCCAGCAGGTGCAGTCGAACATCCGCGAACTAGAGGGGGCGCTCATCCGAGTCACAGCCTATGCATCCCTCAACAACCGAGATCTCTCCGTGGAGGTCGCGGCGGAGGCTATTCGCGACATGATGCCGTCGTCGCGACCCAAACAGATTTCGGTAGAGATGATACAGCGGTTCGTGGCCGACTACTACCATATCCAGACCTCCGAAATGCGGTCTAGGAGTCGTGTGCGGATGGTGTCTCTCCCGCGTCAGGTCGCCATGCATTTATGTCGGGAGTTAACGGAGTTATCTTTGCCCAAAATAGGGGAGGAGTTCGGCGGACGCGATCACACGACCGTAATCCATGCCTGCGAAAAGATACAGCATGACATGGGGACTGATCCAACGCTCGAGGCCAACGTGAAGGAGATTGTCGAGAGGCTGAAGAAGGCGTGAGCCCTGTTGACAAGTGTGTGAGCGAGGCGTGAAAAACCTGTGGAAAGTGTGTGGAAAACTCAGGTTCGCCGGGACGTCTGTGGACAACTGTGGGTAACCAGCCCACCAAGACGCCGATAATCCACACTCTTCTCCACCGACATAAGCCGTGCGGACCTGCGGAAACAGGAGTTGTCAAGATATCCACAGGCCCTACGGCTACTACGACGAAGGTACATAATGTACATAAGTACTCCTAATAGTAGTCACGTATGCCTGCACGCCAGGCCGTGGGGAGGTATCCGAAGGTGAAGGTATCATGCTCCAAAGCAGCCCTGGTCAACGGAGTCCAGGCCGTCTACAAGGCGGTGTCGCCCAAGGCGACTATTCCAGTCCTATCAGGTATTCTGATGGAAACCTGTGCACAAGGCCTCCGGTTGGTCGCGTACGACCTCGATCTGGGAATCGAGACGTTCATTCCCGTGACCATTGAGAGAGAAGGGGCTATGGTGATGCCTGCCAGGTATCTTTCCGACATCACCCGACGCCTGCCCCATTCCGAAGTAGTCATCGAGTACCGCGAGGAAGTCCGGGCGGCCGACATCCTGTCCGACAGATCCAATTTCACTGTCAAGACGATGCCAGCGGGCGAGTATCCGGCGCTGCCGGAGATTCCATCGGTCAGTACATGGTCCATACCTGAGCCGGGCCTCAAGACCATGATCAAACGCACGGCGCCGGCGGTAGCCACTGAAGACAACCGCGCTTTCTACACAGGCATATACACCATCTTCGAACGCGACATGCTGACGATGGTGTCTACCGACACATTCAGGCTAGCACACAGGACGATGTCTGTGTCGCTTCCCCTCGAGAACCAGGTTGGGGTGATCATACCAGGCAAGACGCTCTTCGAGGTGGAGAGAAACCTGAGCCCAGAGGGCGACAGAGAGGTTTCGATGGCTCTGACCGATCGCCATGCCATGTTCCGCGTGGGCAGCACGACCTACATCACGCGTCTCTTGGAGGGGCAGTTCCCCAACTACAAGCAGGTGTTTCCGCAGAACATCCCGGCGAGGCTTATTTGCGACCGTCTGCAGCTGCTCAACTCCATTGACAGGGTGTCGCTAATGTGCAAAGACGAGCTCAGCGCCATCAGGATGGTCTACACCGGCGACGAAGGCATGGCGTCCGGTTTCCTCACCATAACCGCAAACACTCCTGAGATCGGAGATGCGCGCGACGACATACCTGTTTCGATGCAAGGGCATGCCGAGGTGACAGTGGCCATGCGGGCGCGGTATCTCCGGGATGTGTTGCGCGTAATGGACGGCGAAGAGGTTTGCCTGGGCTATACCAGTTTCAAACATCCAATAGAGGTGACTGACGAAAAGGACCCGGCCTATACTTACCTGCTAATGCCGGTTACTGCTCCTGTGTGATGGTGAGGGCTGTGAAGGATCTCGCGATACGTACCGAATACATCCACCTGGACCAGGCGCTCAAACTGGCGGGGTTGGCTGCGTCGGGCGGCGAAGCCCAGGCGGCTGTCAGGGGCGGGTTAGTGTCGGTGAATGGAGCGACCGAAACCAGGCGCGGTCGGAAACTGCGCCCCGGAGACGTGATCGAGTTCAACGGTATAGTCATGCGCATAGTCTGGAAAACAAGTGGCCGCGTTGGAGCTGACAACGTATGCAGCGCGAATAGCGATGGGAGGAACCAGGAGAGGACTGATGGGGGCCATGTGGGTAAGTCGGATAGAGCTGACTGATTTCCGCAACTACGCGGAGGCGTCAGTCTCTCTTGACCCCGGTCTCAACCTGTTCCTGGGGCTCAACGCGCAGGGCAAGACCAACCTACTGGAGTCGGTGTACGTGGCGTCTGCAGGCAGATCCTACCGGGCTTCATCCGATGCCGATCTTGTGCGCTGGGACCGCCCGTTCTTCCGAATCGTAGCCAAGGTAGAGAGAAAACCCTCGCCGGTGAGGCTGGAGGTAGGCTATTCGCGTGAAGGCAGGCGCCTGATACGGCTGAACGGCACCGAGAAGATCCGAGGGGCCGAGCTGTCGTCCTTTCTGAACGTGGTGATGTTCACCCCCGACGACCTGGCGCTGGTGAAAGGGTCTCCAGGCGACAGGCGCAGGTTTCTGGATCTTGAGATATCCCAGGTCAGCCCGGCCTACCGCAACTGGATAAGTGTGTACGGCAAGACGGTAACTCAGCGCAACGCTCTGCTCAAGCAGGTGGCGGGCGCCCCGCCGGTCAGGGCGACTCAGCTTCTTGAGCCGTGGGATGATCAGCTCGCGGCGGTGGGCGCCAGGGTGATAGCGCGTCGTGCTGAGGTCATCGCTTACCTTGATGAGTTGGGCCGCGAGGCGCACCGAAGAATCACAGGCACACCAGGCGTTCTCGCCGTTAGGTATGTGCCATCGGTTCAGTTCGAGGCGCCCAATGTGCAGAGTATCGCCCGTGCGTTCAAGGCCCGTCTTGCCCAGAACCGACAGGTCGAGCTCATCCGAGGCGTGACGATGTCCGGGCCTCATCGAGACGATGTTCTGTTCCAGCTCGATGGGGTTAATGTGGCCACATTCGGCTCCCAGGGTCAGCAGAGGTCGACGGTGCTCTCTGTGAAACTGGCGGAGGTCGAGTTCATACAGGCGCATACAGGCGATAGGCCGGTGCTCCTGCTCGACGATGTCCTATCGGAGTTGGACGAACGTCGCCGCGCGCACCTCCTGGCGGAGGTAGTGGGGCAATACCAGACGCTTGTCACCAGCGTTGAACCAGGCTGTGTAGGGATAATGCCGGCGAGGGCCAGAGTCTTCACGATCGACGCGGGGAAGATCCATACTGAGGAGGTTGCGCCTGGTGTTGTGCCGCCTGAAGGATGTGCTGAACGCCACAGTGAACAGGCTAGGATACAGGGGCCGTCTGCGCTCGCTGGCGGCGATGCGGGCGTGGAATGAGGGTATTGCCCCCTGTCTCAACACTGAATCAAGAGCCGTTTTTATCAAAGGCAAGGTGTTGTACGTCACTGTTGAGAAACCTGTGTGGGCACACCAACTTACCATGATGAAGCAGGACCTGATCGACAAGGTAATTGCGTTGGCCGGCGAAGGCGCCATCGTGGACATACGGTTTCGCACAGGGCAGATAAGGGACGCTCTGACATGGGGACCGGTGCCTGACGAGCAAGCCGCGGCCGGTTCGGGCGCCGATGCCGCCACTCCCATCCCCGACTGGACGGGGGTGGAACCGGACGCCGATGCCCGGGCGCGGGCAGCGGCGGCGGCGGTGCCGATCTCCGACGATGAACTGCGGCGCCGATTCGAGGAGTTCATGCTCCTCGACATCGAATACAGAGCATGGGCCCACCGCAACCTTGCGTTCGCCGCCGTGCAAGCGGCCGATGTTCTGAGGCGCGAACCGTGGCTATCCAACGAGCATCTGCACTCGCTTGTGCCCACCGCCACGTCCGACGACTTGCTGCGCGCGCGGGAGGCGGTGGCGGCGGAGTTTCGCGAGGAAGCGCGCTCGCGTATCTTGGCAGCGGACGCAGCAGGCGCCTCGCAAGCTTGCGAGGGCCATAGCCAGGTCGAGCTGAGGTTGCTCATCGAGTCCATGGCGATGCTTCTGACGGGCCAACCTCCTGAGAGGCTGGACGATGAGCTAGTGACTTATGCTCTTGGGGAGGAGTTTGCCAGCTATGTCCGACACACTGAAGAAGCCGGATAGGGCCGGTGAGCCCCTGCTCGTGCAGGGAGAGCGTTGGGGCGCCCCCGTTCGCTGGCTGTACCTGGGCGGCGATGCAGTGATCGACAGCGCCCGAGTCGTTGCGGTGCTCGACGGAGATATGGCCCTACGCTCCACCGCCCTCAGGGAGTTCGTCGAACGGAACGCGGAGGCCGGAAGGTCAGTCGACGTGTCTCGGGACGGGTCGATCAAGTCGGTGGTGGTCACCGACGACCGGGTCTACCTTAGCCAGGTGGCGCCGCCCACCGTAGGCAGGAGAGCCAATATCATCTATTTGGGCGAGGGTGAGGGCGAGGAATAGGCGTTCGTTTTGGTGTATAATTGATCTGGTGGGCGCCGTGGTGCCGTCTCGCACACCACGGCGGTTTTATAGTGTTCGAGTTGATCAGGGAGGTAGTTTCTTGGAGAACTCCGGCGTACGGAACAACAACAATGCACAGTACAATGCCGATCAGATTCAGGTGCTAGAGGGCCTCGAGGGGGTCCGAAAACGCCCCGCCATGTACATTGGGAGCACTGACGCCAAGGGCCTTCACCACCTGGTCTACGAGGTTGTCGACAACGCCATTGACGAGGCCCTGGCCGGTTTCTGCGACACCGTCATCGTGACGATTGAAGCGGATGGTTCAATCTCGGTCGACGATAACGGTCGCGGAATCCCAGTCGACATACACCCCAGGGAGGGCAAGTCCGCTCTGGAGGTCGTCCTGACCATGCTGCACGCAGGGGGCAAGTTCGGAGGCGGCGGATACCGCGTGTCGGGGGGCCTTCACGGGGTGGGCGTGTCCGTGGTGAACGCGCTCTCTGAGTCGCTCGAAGCATGGGTGCGCCGCGATGGCCGTGTCCATTACCAAGCGTTCAGGCGAGGAGCCGCGGTCGCGCCGCTCACGGTTATGGGGCGCGCCGAGAGTACCGGCACCACGATCAAGTTTCGACCGGATCGCGATATCTTCGAAACGGTTGACTTCAGCTTCGAAACGCTCTCCTTCAGGCTGAGGGAGTTCGCGTTCCTCAGCGCCGGCACTAAGATAGTGCTGCGGGACGAGCGCGACGGCGACGACCACGATGGCGGCAGAGAGAACGTTTTTCATTACGATGGCGGAATCCGCTCGTTCGTCGAGTTCATCAACAGGGCAAAGGATCCTGTGCATGGCGATGTGATATACGTCTCGAAGGAACTCGAGTCAGTCTCGGTGGAAGCGGCCATCCAGTACAACGACGGCTACTCAGAGAACATGCTCTGTTTCGCCAACTACGTAAACACTACTGAGGGCGGAACGCACCTGTCGGGGTTCAGGTCGGCCCTCACACGGTCGCTGAACGATTACGCTCGCAAGGCGAACATCCTCAAAGACAGCGACGAGAACCTGACAGGCGACGATGTGCGAGAGGGTCTCACGGCCGTGCTCAGCGTGAAACTGGAAGACCCGCAATTCGAGGGGCAGACCAAAACCAAGCTGGGCAACAGCGAGGTACGCGGAATAGTGGACTCTGTGGTGACTGAAGGCCTATCCGTGTATTTCGAGGAGAACCCGGGCACCGCCCGCAAGATAGTCGACAAGTGCGTTGCAGCGGCGCGGGCGCGCGAGGCGGCTCGCAAGGCCAGGGAACTCACTCGCAGGAAATCGGCGCTGGAGGTATCATCGCTTCCCGGAAAGCTTGCCGACTGTTCGCTGCGCGACCCCGCCATGTGCGAGCTGTACATTGTGGAGGGCGACTCCGCGGGCGGATCGGCCAAGGCAGGCCGCGACCGCAGGTTCCAGGCGATCATGCCGATCAGGGGCAAGATCATCAACGTCGAGAAGGCTCGCATCGACAGGATCTTCGCCAACCTAGAGATAAGAGCGATGATCACCGCTCTGGGCACCGGAATAGGCGAGGATTTCGATATCGCGAAGCTTCGCTACAACAAGGTTGTTATCATGACCGACGCCGATGTGGACGGAGCGCACATCCGCACACTTCTGCTGACGTTCTTCTTCCGGTTCATGAGGCCTCTCGTTGAGAAAGGGAACATCCTGATAGCGCAGCCTCCCCTGTACATGGTGCGCCAGGGCAAGAAGGAGCACTACGTCTATAGCGACCGCGAACTTCAGGATACTCTGGAAGGCCTTGGAGGCGGCAACTACCCTGTGCAGCGCTACAAGGGTCTCGGCGAGATGAACTCCGAGCAGTTGTGGGAAACTACTATGAACCCTGCGACCCGCACCATGCTCAGGGTGACGATGGAAGACGCCATAGCGGCGGATCAGATATTCACCACGCTCATGGGCGACAAGGTGGAGCCTAGGCGGGAGTTTATCGAGGCTCACGCCAGATACGCCACGGAAATAGACGTCTGATACTTTGCTTTATGCTTTGAGGTGTTGAAGCTTGACCGAGCTTACTGACGGAAAGATGATCCCGATCGACATAGAACACGAGATGCGCAGGTCCTACCTGCTCTACTCGATGAGCGTCATAGTGGGCAGGGCTCTGCCCGATGTGCGGGACGGCCTCAAGCCGATCCACCGCAGGATTCTCTATGCAATGCACGATATCGGGCTCACCGCCGACAAGCCCTATAGAAAATCCGCCACTGTGGTAGGCGAAGTCATCGGCAACTACCACCCCCATGGCGAATCTGCCATCTACGACGCTATCGTCAGGATGGCGCAGGACTTCTCAATCAGGAATCCGATGGTCGATGGACACGGCAACTTCGGCTCTGTAGACGGCGACCCGGCTGCGGCCATGCGCTACACTGAAGTCAAGATGGCCAAGCTAGCGGCTGCGATGCTGTCGGATATCGAGAAAGACACTGTTGACTTCGTCCCCAACTATGACGCGTCCAAGAAGGAGCCAACGGTGCTGCCGTCCAGGTTCCCGCACTTGCTGGTGAACGGATCATCGGGGATTGCCGTGGGCATGGCCACCAACATTCCGCCTCACAACCTGGTTGAGGTGATCGACGGAGTGGTTCATCTGATCGACAACCCTGAGGCGTCAGTGGCCGAGCTGATGGAGTTCATCAAGGGGCCCGATTTTCCCACGGCAGGGCTGATCCTGGGCACGCAGGGCATCCGCGATGCCTACCACACCGGACGCGGCAGCATAAAGGTGCGGGCCCGCGCCAAAATCGAGCCGATGAACGGCAACAGGCAGCGAATAGTCATCACCGAGATTCCTTACCAGGTCAACAAGGCCCGGTTAGTGGAGCGCATTGCCGATCTGGCCCGCGACAAGCAGATCGACGGAATCAGCGATCTTCGCGACGAGTCTGACCGAGAAGGCATGCGAATCGTTGTCGAACTCAGGCGGGACGCCAATGCCAACGTGGTGCTGAACCAGCTCTACAAGCATACGCCCATGGAAACCACCTTCGGCGTCATCATGCTGGTGCTGGTGAACAACGAACCGCGCGTGCTCAGCATCAAAGATGTGCTGCACTACTACATCGCCCACCAGGAAGAGGTGGTGACGCGCAGAACCCAGTTCGACCTGGCAAAGGCGGAGGCCCGAGCGCACATCCTGGAAGGGCTGAGGATCGCGCTAGACCACATCGACCAGATCATCGCGCTCATCCGCGCGTCGGCCAGCCGGGATGTAGCCCGCGAAGGTCTCATGCAGCAGTTTGGTCTCACCGAGCGCCAGGCCAACGCCATCTTGGACATGCGCCTCGCGAGCCTGACCGGCTTGGAGCGCGAAAAGATCGAGCAGGAGTACGCCGAAGTGTGCGACCTGATCAAGCGTCTGCGCCAGATCTTGGGCGATGAAGGCCTGCTGCTCGGCGTCATAAAGGACGAGATGATCGCGATTCGCGACAAGTTCGGCGACGCGCGCCGCACCGAGATCACCGAGGAAGCGCCGGATATCGAGATGGAAGACCTCATCGCCCGGGAGGACGTGGTGGTGACCATGAGCCACCAGGGCTACATCAAGCGGTTGCCGGTGAACACTTACCGCTCGCAGAGACGCGGTGGCCGCGGCGTCACGGGCATGGCTACCCGGGAAGAGGACTTTGTGGAGCACCTGTTCGTGACCAACACCCATGACACGATCTTGTTCTTCACGAACAGGGGCAAGGTATACAGCCTCAAGGGGTACGAGATCCCCGAAGCGCAGCGCCAGGCGCGCGGCACCGCCATCGTGAATCTGATCGAGGTTGAGCCGGGCGAGGCCGTCACGGCTCTCATGCCGGTGGTGAAGTTCGCCGACGATGTGTATGTGGCCATGGCGACCAGGCAGGGCACTGTGAAGAAGACCGAACTCACGGCGTTCGCCGCCATTCGTCGAAGCGGCATAATAGGTATTTCGCTTGCTCCCGACGATGAACTCATCGCAGTCAAGATGGTCAGCGGAGACGACGAAATACTGCTGGTGACCAGAAACGGGATGTCGATACGCTTTCGCCAGGACGATGTCCGGGCCATGGGCAGGACTGCAGCGGGAGTGCGAGGCATCGCGCTTGACATGAGCGACATTGTGGTGGGCATGGACATCGCGCGCGACAATGCGGACGTTCTCGTGATAACGAGTAATGGATCCGGGAAGCGTACCCCGGTGTCGGAATACCGTCCGCAGCGGCGGGGGGGCAAGGGACTCAAGGCCTGCAGGCTCACCGACAAGACTGGCCACATAGCCGGCGTCAAGCTGGTGCGCGAGGAGAACCAGCTGATGCTGATGACGATGGCGGGATATGTGATACGTTTCCAGATCTCCGATGTGCCGAGGATGGGCAGATACGCCCAGGGAGTCAAGGCGATGGCCCTTGAAGAGGGCGATCAGGTGATATCGATCGCAAGAGTGTCGTCGAAGATCGTGGAGGATCTGGAGGATCTGGAGGACTGAACCCAATGGCCGACGTCAAGACCATCATTGAATCTCTCGATGAGGCCGGTGACGCCGCCTTCCGAGTTACAGCGAGCTCGCTTCCGGAGGTATTCGCCGGCTGCGGGCTTGCTTTGTCTGGCCTCATACTTCCGCGAACAGAGCTTCGGGGCGTGCTGCAGTCTGGTCGGGGCGCGCCGGCTACCCGGCGAATCAGGCTCGCCGCGCCCGACCTCGAGGCGTTGCTGGTGGGCTTCGCCAATGAGATCATCTTTCTTTTCGATTCTCAGGCATTCGTTCCGTCCGGGTTCGAATTCCACGAAATCGAACAATTGGAGCAAGCGGGGGGCGCGGGCAGTGCGCGTCTCGAGGCGGAGGTGGACGGCGTTGCGCTTTCCGAGGACGCGCTGCGCCCCGCGGCCGGTCAGCGCGGGATACTGGGGCTTGTCCCCAAAGCGGCATCGTATCACATGATAGAAGTGGTCCGACTGGCCAACGGTCGCTGGACGGCCCGGTTGGTGCTGGACGCCTGACGGCTGAATAGATCCGAGGGGAGGCGAGCTTCATGTCGAGTGCGTGGAATGGCCCTCTTGAGAGAATCGACGAGTTCAGATGGCGCATACCCAAGCACTACAAGCAGGGCATGCGCGCGGATGCCGTTGTGGTGACCGACAGGCAAGGGCTGGAGGTTGCCCGCGATGGGGAGGCCCTGGAGCAACTGGCCAACTCCGCTTGCCTTCCAGGCATCTGCCAGCCTGCTCTGGCCATGCCCGACATTCACTCAGGGTACGGCTTCCCCATCGGGGGCGTGGGGGCGATGCGTCTGGAAGATGGGGTGATCACCCCCGGGGGGATCGGCTTCGACATAAACTGCGGGGTTAGGCTGGTCAAGACGAATCTGGAGCTCGCCGATGCGGTGCCCAAGATCAAGTCGTGGATAGACCGGCTGTACCGCGATGTGCCGTCGGGGCTTGGAGCCCGTGGTCCCATCCAGCTTGGCGCGGATGAGGTGCGCCGGGTGCTCGAATGTGGGGCCGAATGGGCAGTGCGCGCCGGCTACGGCAGCCGCGCCGATCTGGAGTGCACTGAGGAACGCGGAAGGATGGAGGCGGCTGACGCAGCGGCCGTGAGCGCCAGGGCTGTGGAGCGCGGAATGCCCCAGCTGGGCACGATGGGCTCCGGTAACCACTTCGTGGAAATAGAGGTGGTCGAGGAGGTGCTTGAGCCGGATGTGGCGAAGATATTCGGACTATATGTCGACCAAGTCGTGATGATGATACATACAGGCTCGCGCGGGCTAGGGCACCAGGTTTGCACCGACTATCTGACTACTATGAGCGCGGCGCTCAAGAAGTACGGCATAAGCGTTCCCGACAGACAGCTGGCTTGCGCGCCTTTCGAATCTCCGGAGGGGCAGCGGTATTTCGCGGCGATGGCGTGCGCTGCCAATTTCGCCTGGGCGAACCGCCAGTGCATCACTCATTGGGCCAGGCAAGCCACGGCGCGCGAGTTCGGGTCGACTCCGGAAAGCTTGGGCATGACCTTGCTGTACGATGTGTGCCACAACATCGCCAAGATCGAGGAACACTCTGTGGATGATCGGCTTCGGAAGCTGTGCGTGCACCGGAAGGGGGCCACGCGCGCCTTTCCGCCCGGGCATCCGGAGGTGCCCGCGGCGTACAGAGACGTGGGCCAGCCGGTTATCGTGCCGGGCGACATGGGACGAAACTCCTATGTGCTGGTGGGCGCCCCAAGGGCCATGGAAGTCGCTTTTGGCTCTACTTGCCACGGCGCGGGTCGCTTGATGAGCCGCAATGAAGCCCTGAGGGCCCGAAAATCCGACGAGGTCAAGCAGTCGCTGGCCGAGGCAGGGATATATGCCAGGGCATCCAGCAGAAGCTCGCTTGCTGAGGAGGCGCCCCAGGCCTACAAGGATGTAAACGACATTGTCGATATTACGCATAGGGCTGGGATATCGATGAAGGTCGCCCGACTCAAGCCGTTGGGCGTGGTGAAGGGGTAGAAGTGAGTGTTGCGAGGCGCGGCGAAAGGCACAGCCGGGGAATCGGGGTACTCTCTGGTTGAGGTGCTCGTGGCTCTGGTGTTCATAGGCATTGCGATAGGGACTCTCTTCACTGCGATTACCCAGGCGGTGTACGTGCAGAAGGCGGCCGAGATGGAAGCGGACGCGTCAAACCTGGCCAACCAGGCTATCGAGAAGTACCGGTCGTATTTCAATGCAGGAAACTACGACCGCCTGGTCAACGCGAGCGCCGCCGAAGAGCAGGCAGAGCTGTCGGCGCTCGGCAAGTCGCAGTTTCGCAGGACGATTGCTGTTACTTTGTCAGGCGTGGCTCCCGATCGCACTTGGACAATCGCAGCTAATGTCACATACGATCTGAAAGGAAATTCTCGGAATGTCACTTGTCGAACACTCTTTGCGGAGTGAGAGAGGGCTGACCCTAGTCGAGCTGCTCATAGTCATGGTGTTGGCGGGGCTCATCATCGGAGCGACCTGGACGATCATGACGGGGGCATGGGGCGCGTGGGGGCGCACATCGACCGCCGCTGCACTCGACATGCAGTCTGAGGCTGGTCTGGCGGCCATCTCTTCCAAAATGAGAATGGCGTCGTCCGTTGACGTTGCTGATCCGCAGAACCCTGTGATCAAGGTACAAGGCCATTTGGGGGAGACTGTCTACTCATTTGAGCTCGAGGGGACTACTCTCCGAATGATCACGACTGTGCCGGGCGGCTCGTCAACGACTGCGCCGGTTGCGCAAGACGTGTCGTTCATCCAGGTGGTCGAGACCGCATACAGCGGAGCATACACGATATCCATCGCGTGCGAGCGCTCTGGCGCGTCGAAGACCGCTTCCACACAAGTCACCGTCCGAAGGTGAAAGGAAGGTGAATCCGATGCGGCGTGCTCACGCATCTGAGTCAGGCTCAGTCTTGCTTTCAGTCCTGGTGGCCGTGGTAGTCGTCACCGTGCTAGCTTTCGGCTTGCTGTCTAGCTCCACATCGGCATATCGCATGCAGGCCTCGAACGGAAGACGGGTTCGGGCCCTTCTCCTGGCGGAGGGAGGCGCGGAAGCCGCCTACAACCTTCTCAAGACGGATTCCAGTTATCGGCAAAACACAGGCTTCACCGCAGACATAGGGTCAGAGACAGCCACAGGCACGATATCGGTTGAAGGTTCCTCATACATGATCACATCAAGTGCTGCAGTGGGAAGTCAGTCGCAGAGCGTGTTGCTGCGAGTGACAACAATAGCGCCGCCTCCGCCCCCGATCTACGGGTACGGGCTGTACGCAGGCAAGTCTGTTGAGGGGGTCATGAACAATTTCGTGGTCGGCTCGAACATTGTGTCTGGAGGCTCGATAATCGGATTCGATACGTCCACGGGCTTCACTAAACAACCCAACACCAAGATTGACTTTCCGGCCCTGGATCCGGAAGAGTACAGGGGCTATCCGGCGCCCGATTTTCGCCCGGGAGACGACAGTGAGATCATTGTGAACGGGTACAGATTCTTCGACGGCACCCTTGGGAATCTCGATATGAATAGCATCAGTATCCGATGCCCGTCAGGCGATGGAGTGCTCTTCGTCAACGGCGATCTGTTGGCCAAGAACGACCTGAAGTTTCAAGGCAACGTCACGGTGATTGTAGCCGGCAACATGGAATGCAAGAACTCTCTCGGGGGTCCTGAGAAACTGCACCTGGTAATCGGGGGAGACATCGATCTCAAGAACAACATGACGCTGACAGGTACAGTCACAGTGGGCGGGTCGTTTAGGGCTAAGAACAACACCACGGTGACGTTTCGCCCCGTGGGCGACTCAAGTGTTCCGGGTTACGACCCATCGGCGATAGCCGGATGGTCGCGGGAGTGGGTAAGGTAGAAGCATTTCGATGTTGCACATCGTGAGATAATGGTCAATAATTGGTACAATAGTCTCGGTTTCCTACCGTGGCCACTCTGCTCTTGGAGGTGTTTCCAATTATCCGCATTGCCGGTATGGGAGAAGGCGGTATTACCCTTGTGGAGATCGTGGTGGTCGTGGTTCTCCTCGGGCTCATCGGCGCCTTCTTCTACTCAGGAGTCAACGCGGGAGTGGGAACGAGCCAGCGCGGAAAGGACCGGGTAGAGGCGGTTTCACTTCTTCAGGCTGTCACAGAGGAGCTGACGTTGTCCAATCTTGCACCGTACGTGGGCAAAGGAGACACTGCGTACACCGGCGACTGGATTCCTGATCGGTATTCGGTAAAGTACAATGTAGCCGACACCTCTCACGGCGTTTACCGCCTAAGAGTCGAGGTGAGCCAGAGTGAAAGGGTACTCGCGAACAATACGGCGCTGGTATGCAAATGATTGCAGCGAACGCGGAATCACCCAGGTTGAGCTGCTGATCGCCGTTGTTCTCGCAGCCATACTCCTTGGGGCGGCTTTCGCGTACGTACAAGTAGCGATGTCCGCGAGCGCTCGCGTCAGCTCGCAGGCGCACTCCGCTCAGACGCTGGCTCTGGCGGCCAACCAGATCGTAGATGGCTCGGGGGGCGTGTTTCGGGGCCTGCGAAGCGCGTCGTCAGTCCAGAACCGTTCTGGAGGAGGATTCGAATTTCGCTACTCCGGCTCGTCTCGTGTCGAGTCATACTGGATAAGCCAGGGAGAGCTGTTGCGTTCAGATGACGGAGGCGATGCTCAGGCGGTAGCCCGGGCGGATAGCCTGTCCATAGAGAACGCTGGAGGCAGCGGGTTCTATACGGTACGTCTGTCTCTGAATACTGGAGGCGGGCGGACTGCCGAGTACGTTACAAAAGTGCGGCTGCGTAACCGCGCCAAGTGAGGTGAGGTACTATGAGGAACCTGTGTACAGACCAGAAGGGCGGCACGATGGTGTACGTGTTGGTCGCCATGGTCGTTCTGAGTCTCACCATCATGGGGATGCTCCAGATGGCGCTGGCGTCCTACCAGACCGGCAAGTTCATGGAGCAAAGACGGCAGGCGCTCGCAGCGGCGGAGTCCGGTGTTGCGCTGGCCGTGGCTGAGCTCGGCTCGGGCACTGAGGTTCCTCGTGCGTCATACTCAAGCGCGTCCGCGCCGAGCATCGACAGCGCCGCAAAGGCGGAAACCGGCTGGATAGGGCCGACTACGGGAGCCATGCCGTCCGAGCTCAGCCTGGGGCCTGGCACATCGTTCAGGGTCTGGGTAGCCCAGCCAGTCAGCAATCGCACTCTGGTAGTGGCCGAGGGCCGATCCGGGGGTAGGACACGGTTGGTGCAGGTGAGGCTGAAGCCGCGCGGGAGAATACCCCCGTTTGTAGTGTCGGCCACGTCCCAAGATCACTGGGGAATTACGCTCAATGGATCGGGCAGCATAACCGGCGACATGCACACGGAAGGACTGAGGTCCGATTCGGTGATGGCAAACGGGCCTGTGAAATCCAGCGGTGCCCTATACGTCCGACCGGATGCCAATCTTGAGGGTATCAGGAAAAGGGTAGGAGGGTACTTTCAGAACGGAGTGGAAGTCGATCCTGAGGAATATGAGTACCCGATGCCGGTTGCGCCTTCGCGGCTGCCTTACCGGGGCAGAGTTGCGGCCAATGGATGGGATCCTGTGAGCATAAGTGAGAGCGGCGAATATGATAGTTTCCTGATCAACGGGTCGTGCGACTTCAATGTCGACACCACGGCAGGCGATGTGGTGCTGCATGTCAAGGGCAACTTCACCATAAACGGAAGTGTCCGGCTGAACATCGTGGGAAGTCACTCGTTCAGGGTCTACGTGGACGGCGACTTCACCTGGAATGGGTGCACCAAGGGCGCGGCACTGGACGATCCCACTAGGTTTGTGGTCTGCTGCCGTGGAAGGCGTGTTGTACTCAATGGGTCCCCGTCCCTCGCTGCTGTTATCTACGCCCCGCAGTCTGATGTTACTTTCAACGGGTCAGGCACTTTCACAGGCGCCGTGGTGGGAAAGGAGATAGTGGACAACGGAACAGGAAGTCTGATTTTCCCTGCGGAGTATCGCGACAGGATTACCGATGTATACATCGGCACGGGCAGTGCGACTCCCGTCATCGAAACCGGCTCTTGGAGCGAGTTGAGCCAGGGCACGAACTGAGCCTGCCGTTTTCTCTGTCTTGCCAGCTTTTTCAGTTGACACGCATCGAATGCGTGTGGTAACATAACCTTTGCCGCCCGGATGCAAGGGCAGCCGGCGGAGATGCGGCGAGAGCCGCGGATGTTCCTTGAAAACCAAACAGCGTGGAGTCTAGAAGTCAATCGCAAGAGTTTT
>DHON01000020.1 GCA_002409965.1 Firmicutes bacterium UBA5389 | reverse complement strand
CCCGACCAAATGCTCAGATCCGCCTGGAACACAATATCGCCGTGGAAGCGGAGATAGCCGGTTACGAACACTCCGGGAGTAATCTCTTCGTCAATGACGAGGGTCCGGGGATCAAGAACTCGAATTCCGGCATCCTCCGGCAGGACAACGTCTTGCATGAGCTCTTCCAGGGAGACCGATTGGGAGACTGAGATCTCAGCCTCCTTGATTAGGTCTTCCAGCGATGCGTCTTCTGTTGTGATACTTCGCCCGTCTGCAGATACGGTCACGATCCGTTGCAGGAAACCATATGGTGCGCCCGGTACCGGGTCGCCGGCTATGATGTCCCCAACGTTCAGGGACTTTACGTAGTCCGTGTTGTCAGAGAATACGATTACAGACCGATCTTCCGATATTGAGGCAATATTACCGCCTTCAGTAGCCGGCATGACTTTTGAGTTCTCATAAAGAACCACCTGGCTGGCGGCTGTGAAGTTCACGTTGCTTGATGCGCCGGTAACCACCTTGCTCTGCGGCTCGAAGGTGTACCCTGGTTTGGCCGGAGTTATCGTTGTTCTGCCTTTGAGGTTCGCCTGCCAGTGCCCCGTATCGTTTGTAGTCGTTGTTCCCGTGGTGTCGCCGGTGAATGCAAGCGTGACCTCTCTAATTCCATGTCCGCTTTCATCCAGCACCCGCCCGGACACGGCATAGGGTTTTGAGTTACCGCCATCGCACCCGCCCAGACAGCCAGGTAAAGAGATTGAGAGGACTACCAGGGCCAGAATTGGCATTAGGTAGACCCTTACGGACCGAGTTCTCATAGCGTTTCCTCCAATCTAAACGCCTGTAGGTATGCGACTCCACCTTATGTGATAGCGCATGGAAAACTCATGCCACTATCATGGACGACATAATGCCATCCCGCACCCTCCATGCCCCAGCTACCCGGCGTCCGTGAGGGAGTTCTATGCAGAAAGCTACTTTCCTCCCATGGGCCGGAATTCCACGGATTCCGTGGTGCCCTTGCCCGCACTGTCTGTCGTCGCGGTTTTCGAGACGGAGCGATTTGCGGGCCCATTGGGACTTTGACGGATCCCCGGGTAGTCAAACCTGGATGGCTTGCCTGCAACCCATCTTCCGCACCCTTGACGGCGTTGGGTGACGGGTTTTTGGCCCGATTGGGGGTCCTGCATATGGGTGTTACTTCCTTGTACTCTTCGCTCTGAGAGGGCGATGGTACTCCCCGATCAGGAGTCCGAGTTTGTCGAGGGTGCGGTAGTGAAAAGGCAAGGCGTTTCCAACGCGGCTTACCTCGGCTCCGTTGGGCAACTTCGCCTTGGTCAGGGCGATCTGATCGAAATCGAGGAACAGCTCACGCACCGATTCATCTATGCCGGCCTGTTTCAGCATGTGCTAGAGGAGGTAGTGGACGATGAGGGCGAGGTTCGTGACAAACGCGAGTTCCCTTATCCGCATCTCCGATTCGAGAAACACGGGTCTCACTTTGAGTCGGCTCTTGAAATACCTCATGCGCGTTTCGATATGGCTTCGTCTCCTGGAGTCGAATCTCTTGTAGCGGCGCTCGTTTATCTTGTTGTCGCGAACGTCGCGCAGCCAGGCGTCGATGGTCTCAATCTCTTTGGCTCGTTTCATCTCGTCTACTTTGAGCTTGCTTGGGCTCTTGACGACGATTGCCCGAAACCAGCCGGACTCATCCCGCCGCTCTTCGCCGTCAAGCTTCCGATGGAGGCAGAGCAACGGGGCATCGCTCTTCTACACGCAAAAGGCCTGAGACTCTGGATTGGATGATTGGCGTCAGTAGATATCTTCATTACGGGTCCTTGGCGAGCGCGGAACCGGCCGCAGCGAGGCGTAACGGACAACGATGCGGCCGGTTTGCTGTCTGCGCACACTACGTTGTCAGATCTACTTCTCGTCCTGGAAATCCCGTACGATTGTGGTGTCCGTGAAAATGTCGAACTGGTCGCGGCTGCGGGACGAGAACTCCGACACGATCGCCCCCTCGTCTCCGGCCTGGAACCAGTGTGCTGTGTTTGGCTGTAGCGTGTACTGATCTCCAGGTCTCAGCACGATTTCATGTCTGGCAGTGAACACGTTCTCGCTCCCGACTGGTATGATGGCCTGTATGTCTGTTGTGGGAGGGCCAGGAACATAGAGATAGACAACGCCCTTTCTGCATCTGAAGGTCTCCATCTTGCCGGAGACGTCACCCAGATCGGGATGCGTGTGTTCAGGGAATGTCTGTCTGGGCATCATGACGAGTTCCTTGGCGCAGTACCTTTCTGTGTTGACGTACACAACAATCTGAAGCCCAATCTCTTCCACATTGCCAAGGCCAAGATCCGCGACCTCCATCGATTCCTGCTCCTGTTCTGTCAGGACTATCTGTGCATCGCGCAGCATGGCAAGAGCTTCGCGTTTCGCGTCATCCAGTGTCATTGTTATCACTCCAATCGCATTCAGAACTGACAATATGCCCAGCCGATGGGCTTGGCTGCTCTTGGTATCACCTCCCGGCCACTCGAACCCGCACGTACCAGTCTGGAATCTCTAGCAACCTTCCTCGGCAACCCTTCGCGCCACTGACAGACCAATGTATACATGAATGGTCTTCGACAACGATGAGCAGAATCCTGCACTTGGACGAGAATTGCATATGCCCAGCTAGAACCGGAAGTGGTGTAGGCGATATGGGTGTCGTGTGTGATAAGCCAGCGCTCAGCAGGGCAGACGTATACGTGAGAATGCACGCGGGAGAAGGCTGTGCTATGGCGATGGCCCAGCAAAATCAAATAATCGCATGGGCGTCTGAAGGAGTTTCTGAAAAGATGACGTATACATAAACCATAGTCGTACCGCCCGCAGTTGAGGGGTCTGCGGGCACCTTGCTTAAGCTGAAGCTGTGAGGTGAGGTAGCCAATGAGAGAGACAAACGCGCTTGCCAAGAAGGCCTACATGTACCTCTGGAGCGAGGTGGTGTCGCTGAGAATACCGCCAGGCGAGGCCATTCTCGAATCTGATGTGTGCAAGCGTCTGAACATTAGCCGGACACCGGTCCGTGAAGCATTGATCCAGCTTACCAGGGAGAATCTTGTTGTAGAGGACGCGAAGTACCGATGGGTGGCGGCACCGATTACTGTGAAGATGGTCCGCGAGTACTCACAACTACGAGAGGCCATAGAAGGAATGGGAGCACGACTGGCCGCGCAGAACGGCAAGACAGTGAACATCGCCGAGCTGCGAAACTTGGCATCGCTGACGGCATCGGCGCTAGAGGATGGTGATCCCAACAGCTATTTCATGTTCAATTGGGTGTTCCATGAATCGGTAGTGAAGGCATCAGGCAATCAAGTCTTGTCCGGGGCCTACTACCCTGTCCGCTGCTATCTTAGCAGGGTGGACTGCCTGACATACCTCAGCGACTCGTATCCCAAAGACGCATTGGAGGATCGCGGTATCCACCATGTTCTAGTCGATGCCATTGCCAATGAGGACGCGGAAGAAGCGGAACGTCTTGCACGTGTTCATACGCGCAATACTGAGCAGAGAATGCTCTCCTTGGTCGGTTCATTGAATTTCCGCGGCATCAAGCCACTGGACTGGGTGGCTTCATCTGGAGAGGCCGGAACGCCTGATTAGCCATGAAAACCGATGGTGCGGACGGGCGCTCTTGCGGAAAACAGTTGGGGGTGACAGTGTGGGCTACAAGTTGCGCTTCGCAGATGTGCTTAGGTACCAGCACATGATGTTGCCTGGCCTAGTTGCCACAATGAGGCTTTCGTGCATGTCATTTCTCCTCGGAGTTGCAGTAGGCATAGTTGGCGGTTATCTCAAGACATCAGACAAGCCGGTGGCAAGGCGGATTGCTGTGGCATACGTCGAGTTCATAAGGAACACGCCGGCGCTGATCCAGTTGTACCTCGTGTTCTTTGGGCTGACTAGCTTCGGGGTCTGGCTCGATCCAAGTGCTGCGGCTGTGCTGACGCTTGGAATCAACTGTGGCGCCTATGCCACAGAGATAGTCCGGTCAGGTATCGAAGCGGTTGGAAAGGGGCAAAAGGAGGCGGGGTTCTCCCTGGGAATGAGCCGGTACCAAGTGTTCCGATATGTCATTCTCTTTCCCACAATCAAAACAGTCTTTCCTTCGCTGGGCAACCAGTTCATCCTTACCATGTTGGGGACCTCAGTCGTGTCTCAGATTGCCGTCCCCGAGCTAACGTACGCAGCCAGCATGATTGAGTCTCGGACCTTCCGTAGTTTTGAGGTGTATCTGCTCATCGCAGCGCTCTATCTTGCCCTGGCTTCGGTGTTTGCTGTTGCGTTCTGGCTCATAGAGAAAGCCTTCTTGGACGAATCATTGAGACTGCCTGGCCGGCGAACGGGAAGGGTGGTGAACACAGTTGATACGGGTCTTCTCCCACAATGACCTGCTTTTCATGCTAAGGGGAGCTGGGATGACTCTCATGCTGACAGCAATTACCGCATTTGGGGGGCTGGTCTTCGGTTTTGTTCTTGGACTGCTCAAGACCTTTCCTCACAGCAAGATAGCCAATGCCATTGGTGCATTATATACTTATGTATTTCGCGGTACCCCGCTACTGCTTCAGATCTTCATCTTCTACTTCGGACTGCCCATTCTGGGTTTCGATACGTCGCCGCTTCAGAGCGTGTCTATTGCGCTAGTTGCGTACAGCAGCGCCTACATAGGCGAAATACTGAGAGGAAGCATACAGAGTATCGACAAGGGCCAATGGGAGGCGTCAGCTTCACTCGCCTTTACTTACTGGCAGCAGATGCGCAGGGTCATCCTTCCTCAGGCATTCAAGATATCTATTCCGCCTCTTGTGGGTTTCCTCGTCAGCATTATCAAGGGAACCTCGCTCACATCAATCGTCGGGTACATTGAACTCACGAAGTCAGGCACGATAGTACTTCAAGCGACCTACCAACCGTTCTTGGTATATGCAATAGTCTGTCTGTTTTACTTTGCTCTCTGCTATCCGCTGTCGCTTCTCGGGAGCAGATTAGAGAGGAGGTTCATACCGAGTGCTTAGAATAGAAGGCATGAGCAAGTCCTTTGGCACGCTGGAAGTCCTGAAAGATGTTAGCCTACACGTCCACAAGGGCGAAGTTGTGGTGATCATCGGTCGGAGCGGTTCTGGGAAGAGCACTCTCCTAAGGTGCGTCAACGGCCTTGAACCCATCGATTCGGGCTCCATATGGTTCGAGTCAAGACAGGTGATACGGACGCCAAGGGACCTGAGGGACTTGCGGAAGCAGGTTGGGTTCGTATTTCAAAATTTCAACTTGTTCCCTCATCTGACGGCTCTACAGAATGTTGCCCTTGGGCCTCGAGTTGTCAAGAGAGTGCCAAAGCGTGAGGCGGAGTCGAGGGCAATGGAGGAGCTGAGCCGTGTTGGGCTGGCTGACAAGTGTGATTCCTATCCGGCTAATCTTTCCGGAGGACAACAGCAACGTGTCGCCATCGCTCGGGGGCTGGCCATGGATCCCAAATTGATGCTGTTTGACGAGGTCACATCAGCCCTGGATCCGGAACTCATAGGCGAGGTGCTCAAAGTAATGGAGGATTTAGCCAACAGCGGCATGACGATGCTGTCTGTTACCCACGAGATGGGGTTTGCGCGGCACGTGGCCGATCGTGTTGTGTTCATGCATGGCGGAAGGATAGAAGAAGAAGGTCCACCGGACCAAGTCTTCGACCATCCAGAATCCCCGAACCTGAGGCAGTTCATAGGTGCCATACTATGAGGATGACCAGCGATTTCTGAGCCGGAATCGCCGCATGAACACGACCTGTTTGGATGAGCGCAGTTGATGGAGGTGATAGTAACTCTTTTTCGGCAGAGAAGGATCTCGAAGTGACGGTTGTTCTCGTGTCCGAACCCCTGGGCATGGGAGTACGATCCGAAGATGTAGGGCTTCTGCAATGGCTCAAGGTACATTGCAGGAAATCTACCTCCGAACAACAGGATCCCAGATGCTTCAGCTGCCCATGAACGCGTTCTAGCTCCAGATGAACGAAATCCGCAGTTCGGACAAGGTGACTGGTGCCAAGGTACTTATCAGACCATATCAACAACACGAAGGAGGCAAATGCAATGTCCCGTAGACTCGTGATACACTCAGTGCTCATGCTCATGCTGTGCCTGTTGGTTGGAGTGGCGAGCGTGCAGACTGTGGCTGCCGAGAAGAGCACTTTCGAGCAGATTCTCGACAGAGGTGAGATAGTTGTCGGTCTAGGACTTCAGGCGCCGCCGTACGGCTACAGGAACGAGAAACACCAGCCTGTTGGATATGATGTCGAAGTGGCTAACCTAATCGCCCAAGAGCTCGGTGTCAAGCTGAAGGTAGTTGAGGTCACAGGACCCAACCGGATACCGTATCTTCTTACCAAGAAGGTCGATCTCGTGATCGCCACTTTCGGAATCACTCCTGAGAGGGCAAAGTCCATTAGCTTCACCAATCCCTACTATGCGGCAAGCCTGCTTATCGTTGGGTCCAAGGATGCCGACTTCAAGGGCGTTAACGGAATGTCAGGATTCAAGGTGGGCGTGCCAAGAGGCACTACCCAGGACATAACGCTTACGGCTGTTGCGCCAAAGGGAACCGAGATAATCAGATATGAGGACGATGTCACAACGACTACCGCCCTCCTAACTCGGCGAGTAGACGCGCTTATTCACTCAGACTTGCTGGCCCACGAGATAATCCAGAAGAACCCAACCAAGAAGCTGGAGATCAAGGGCGTACTTAGGGTTTCGCCTGCCGGAATTGGAGTGCGCGAGGAAGACGGGCGACTGCTCCAATGGCTCAACACGTTTATTTTCTGCAACATGACCTCAGGGAAACTCCAGGAACTGTACCAGGCAACGACCGGAACGGAGATGACCGAACTCCCAATGAAGTCGTTCTGACGTGCAGTCGTGCGCAAAACCTACATTCGCATTGCGTTTGCGGTTGAACCGTAAGCGGAACCGTAAGCGTTCTTGATCCACTCCATAGTCGCAGGAGTTGTCGCTAGAGCAGACGCGTGCGAATGCGAGGGCGGGGAGGCCCAAGTGCGCCTCGCCGCCCTCCTTATAGGAATTGCCCAGAAGCGAAGGACGTGAGAGCAGTGGATGTTGAAGCGATGGTAACAGAGCTACTGGCCGACCTAATCGCGATCCCTAGTGTCAATCCATGCTATGCGAATCTCGGGAGCTCTGATGCCGGTCAATACGGAGAAGGTCGTGTGGCCGCGTTTGTTGCGGGCCTCCTGGATCGGCCCGGATTCGAGGTCAGCATACAGCCTGTTGTGCCCGAGAGGCCAAATGTGATCGTGAGATGGCCGGGGGCCGACGGTTCGCGAAAGCTTCTTCTAGAGACTCACATGGACACTGTGGGCGTGGGAACTATGTCAATAGGGCCCTTCAGCCCAACCATCACCGAAGGCAGGGTGTGGGGTAGAGGCGCCTGTGATGCCAAAGGCTCCTTAGCTGCCATGATCACAGCCATGCTGCTTCTGCACAAGCAGGGCATCGAGCCTCTCGTGGACGTATACCTGGCAGCCGTTGCTGACGAAGAGCATGCATTCAGAGGCGTCCTGGAACTTGTTCGCTCTGGTTTCAGAGCAGACGGGGCTATTGTGGGTGAACCCACGAATCTGCGGGTCGCCGTAGCTCAAAAGGGAGTAGCCAGGTTTTCGATTGAGACCAGGGGAGTGCCATGTCACACGTCTCAGCCGGAAAATGGGACGAACGCAATTGGGCTCATGGCAGAGTTGATCTGTGCTCTTGAACGCGAATTGAGCAGCCTATATGAGAGGCGAGTTCATCCGCTCGTGGGACGGCCCACGTTTACCGTATCGGTTATCCGCGGTGGAACCGGCATCAACACCGTTCCTGGCGAATGTAAAGTGGACATCGACCTAAGGGTAATTCCTGGCCAAACCCCTGAATCCGCACTTGATGAAGTGCGCCAGGCAGTCCAGCGCATCTCCGAGGGTTGGGAGCGCGGTTCTGCGGTCGTCCATGACCCATTCCATGCGGATGCAGCAATGGAGACGGATGGCGCTGCAGTGATTGCTACGTGCTTACATCATGCCGCCAGGAATCACGGATTCCATTACCAGCCAGAGGGACTTCCATGCGGAACCGATGCGAGCAAGTTGGTAGCCGCAGGTATCCCGGCTGTGGTGTTTGGCCCTGGTAGTTTGCAGAAAGCCCACGCTGATGCAGAGTCCGTGGAAATCGAGCAGCTAACCGCGGCAGTTCATATTCTCGCCGAAACCATTGCTGGCTTCGATCCCTAAGCGAACCGCGCCTCGCACTTTTGCTAAGCCTAGCGATGAGAAGGGAGTCGGTTTCGGTGATAGATGGAAGAATTGAGCTGCGCAGCGATACAATGACCCAGCCGAATGCGCGCATGCGCGAGGCGATGTCTGGTGCAGCCGTTGGAGATGACGTCTGCGGCGAGGATCCTACCATCAACGCCCTGGAGGAAAAGGCGGCACGCGTCTCGGGCAAGGAGGCCGCGCTCTTTGTTGCCAGCGGCACCATGGGGAACCTTGTGTCTCTATTGGCCCAGACCCGTCCCGGTCAGGAGATCATAGCCGAGGAGAATTGCCACATTCTATCACATGAATGTGGGGGCTACGCTAGACTGGGAGGACTCACTGCGAGTCCTGTGCCGTCTCGCAGGGGTGTCATGGATCCCGCGATGGTAGAGTCGAGGATTCGTGAAGACGACATACACCAGCCCCGAACCGCGGTCATCTGCATAGAGAACACGCATAACGAAGCCGGCGGGGCTGTAGTGCCGCTCGGCAACCTGCGAGAGTTGAGAGCGTTGGCTGACACGCGCGGACTAAGAATACACATGGATGGGGCCAGGATTTTCAACGCCGCAGCAGCACTTGGAGTCTCAGTGGACAAGATCGCAGAATTCGTAGACTCGGTTACTTTCTGCTTGTCCAAAGGACTGGGGGCGCCTGTTGGAGCTATTGTGGCCGGCAGCGCATCGTTCATCGAAGAGGCTCGCCGTGTTCGCAAACTGGTTGGCGGAGGGATGAGGCAAGCTGGAGTGCTGGCAGCTGCAGGGTTGATTGCTCTGGATGGCGTGCGTGACAGGCTTGAGAGAGATCATCGGAACGCGACACGGCTGGCCGAGTGCGTCCGTGAGATCAGAGGGCTTAGGCTGGATCCGGACGATGTTCAAACCAACATGGTGTACGTGGACGTTAGTGCATTGGGCATTTCCGCTTCTGGGTTTGCACAAGAGTGTGCAAGTCGCCTCGTCAATTTGTTGCCAGTGGGACCAACGCGGATACGAATGGTCACGCACCAAGATGTTGACGATGCGGAAGTACCGTTGGCAGCATCGATATTCGCCGATCTAGCTGAGACGATCATGGCATCTACAAGGTGATAGAAGCGGCCGAACCAGATGTGTGCATTTGGGAACCTAGGCTGAGATGCGGTAAACGGGTTTTGGAGGGTGATAGTGCAAATGGAAGGACGTCATTCCACGCTAACCCTTGGGTTCGTCCCGACGCGACGGCAGGTGTTCAGTCGAGACGAGGCGCTGAAGTTCAAAAGGCTGACTCTTCAGGCTATTGGCAGCTATCCTGTCCACATTATGGACATAGACTGGTTGAACGATGACGGGCTTCTATACGATCCTGCCGATGTCTCAAAAGTCGTAGAAAGGTTCTCTCGATCGGGCATCGATGCCTTGTTCATCCCACACTGCAACTTCGGAGCTGAAGATGCTGTAGGAGCGTTGGCCGGAGCTTTGAGGAAACCTGTGCTCCTGTGGGGCCCGAGGGATGAGGAGCCGCTGGCTGACGGTACCAGATTGCGAGACACGCAGTGCGGCCTGTTTGCGAGCAGCAAGGCGCTGCGGCGTGTCGGAGTCCCATTCAGCTACATAGTCAACTGCCGAGTAGATGATCTCGAGTTCCGCGAGGGGTTCTCGACTTTCCTATCGGCAGTATCGGTCAAGAAGTCCCTCGAGAACTTGGTAATAGGGCAAATCGGAACACGGCCCCGGGGGTTCTGGACAGTTATGGCTAACGAAGGTGAGCTGCTAGAACGATTTGGCATACGGATTGAACCCCTGACGGTGAGCGAACTGGCGTCCATGGTAAACCAAGTGCTCCAATCGGACGAGTACAGGGAGAGAATCAAAGAGGAACTCTCATCGATTGCATCTAGATTCGAGACCTCGCACCTTACGACCGAAGAGTTGAACGTCACTGTGGCTCTGAAGCTGGCCCTCTCTAGATGGGCCGCTTCTGTCGGTGCCTCAGCCATTGCATTGCAGTGTTGGACAGCGTTGCAGCAAGAACTGGGAATCATGCCTTGCTTCGTAAACGGTGAGTTGACAGCAGAAGGACTGCCCGTGGCATGCGAAACCGACATCCATGGCGCGATCTCGTCGGTGATGCTGCAAGCGGCAGCGATGCACGCTACCCCCCCATTTCTGGCGGACCTGACAGTCAGGCACCCGACAAATGACAATGCCGAACTGCTGTGGCACTGCGGGAACTTCCCATGGGCGCTGCGAGACGAAAGCGACTCCCGTGGAGCTAAACTGGAGAGGCACTCGCTGTTTCTCGACAAGCGGCCCATAGTAGGGGAATGGAGACTCAAGAGCGGTGATCTCACGGTGTGCAGATTCGACGCCGACCATGGAGAATACTCGCTGCTAATCGGGGAAGGGAGATCCACGGACGGGCCCATGACCAGAGGTACCTATGTGTGGCTAGAAGTCGATGATTGGCCTAGGTGGGAGCGGAGGATCATCGAGGGCCCGTACATCCACCACGTGGCAGTCACATACGCGCGAGTGGCGAAGGCACTGGTCGAGGCGTGTCGGTTCATCCCTGGGCTGAAAGCGGACCAAATGGACTGAGACGCAGCGGGAATGTAGTACATCGTAGCTGACGAAAAGCTGAAGAGCGCCCATCCCGGCGCGACATCACATGCAGCTTCGGCGCGATCATGTGAGCGGGGCTGCAATGGAAGGACAGGTAAATCATGAAACTCTTTATCGACACCGCGAATGTGGTTGACATTCGCGAGGCTGTTGCCACAGGACTCGTGTATGGTGTGACAACGAACCCAACTTTGGTCGCTCGTGAAGGGAAGAAGTTTGAGCCGACCATAGCGGATATTGCCTCAATCGTTGACGGCCCGGTAAGCGCCGAAGTGATGGGCGATTCATGCGATGAGATGGTAAGAGAGGGCATTGAGCTGTCGTCTTTGGCTCCAAATGTGGTGATCAAGGTGCCAGCTACCTGGGAAGCGCTGAAGGCCACGAGAGTGCTGAGGGCCCGAGGCATCAGGACCAATGTCACTTTGGTGTTTTCCCCCAATCAGGCCCTTGCTGCAGCTCGATCCGGCGCCGCATTCGTCAGCCCGTTCGTGGGGCGTCTTGACGATGTGGGCGCAGACGGGATGGCCCTGATTAGGGAGATATCCAAGATATTTGAGCTTCACAACATCGAAACGGAGATAATTGCGGCAAGTATACGGCAGCCCATTCAAGTCTGTGAGGCTGCCGCTGCCGGAGCGCACATAGCAACCGTACCTTTCGCCGTGATGAAGAAGCTGATGGAGCATCCGCTCACAGACATTGGGATTGAGCGTTTCAAGCGTGACTGGGCTGCATCAAGCCACTAGAGGTATCTAGTACCGGTCGCGGCCGGGCGCGAGCTATCACGGCGCGACCGGCCGCTCTCATTGGCATTTTGCGAGCTTAGCCTTGGCACGGTCCGGCGTCACTCTGCTGCTGACACGACCCACATGGCTACACTCCGCAGAACTACTTCGTTGCTGGCTCTGGCTCTCCATGTCGATACTTGACGTCAATTGCGTCCACTTTGGCCACCTTTGGCAAGGATCGCCCTCCCGCGAAGTCGGAAGCTAGCCACGTACTCACCAGTATCCTTGCCATCTCCGGCCCTATGACCTGGGCGCCCAAAGTCATGATCTGAGCGCTATTGCTTTTGCGAGCTCTCTCAGCTGTGTAGGGATCATGACAGCATACCGCCTTGACGCCTGGGACCTTGTTTGCGCATATAGCCATGCCTGCTCCGGTGCCGCAGATCAGGATGCCACGATCGAACCTGCCACTTGCGACTGCTTCGGAAACTGGTAGAGCAATGTCCGGATAGTCAACCGGATCGGGAGTGAAGACGCCATAGTCAGTGAGTAATACTTCGGGATGGTCCTTCTTGATGAGTTCCACAACTACCTGCTTCAGCGGCAATCCGTAATGGTCGCTGCCTATGATTAGCTTCATTCCATACCCTCCACTAGACATCACTCAACTAGTGCCCATGCTTACGCCCAGTTGGCGATGGATGACTCGCTTAGGAGCAAGCTACTGCTGTGGCTGATCGCGCCTGGCGATCCGGGCATTTCCCGCGTCCATGACCATTTGTC
This sequence comes from Firmicutes bacterium UBA5389, assembly GCA_002409965.1. GTDB lineage: Bacteria > Bacillota > DTU025 > DTU025 > DTU025 > UBA5389. The sequence goes on along the minus strand of DHON01000020.1, from coordinate 11,450 downwards.
TGAATTGACCTACATCCAATGCAGAACGTCCAATGAACAGTCCATCGACATCTGGCAAACTGCACAGGGTTGACACGTCACAAGGCCCTATGCTCCCACCGTAGATTATCCGAAGCTTGTCTGCCGCATCGTGCCCCAGGAGGCAACCTGCAACGGTGCGGATATAGGCGTGCATTTCCTGAACGTGATCAGCGGGAGCAGTTGCGTCCACGCCAATGGCCCATCTCGGTTCATATGCAAGCATAAAGCCTGCGGCTTGGTGAGGAGGGATTCCATCCAACAATCTGCCGAGTTGATCCCCCAAGTGAGCACGAGCAGCTGCTGGCGTGCACCTATCAACTTCGCCAAGGCAGACCACAGCACGTAGCTGTGAAGCGAGTGCACGTTTGAGCTTGAGATTCACTGTTTCGTCAGTATCTCCGAAATACTGCCGGCGCTCAGCGTGCCCTAGTTCCACGTGCGTGCAACCGAGTTCCACAAGCATTTCGGCTGACAGCTCTCCCGTGTATGGGCCTGACGCGGCCCAATGCATGTTCTGAGCGCCGTATCCCGTGGGCATTCCGCTGAAAATCCTCTGGGCGTCTACTAGACTAGGCGCCGGAACAAACACAAACGTCTCGACATGTGGGATATCAGACAGAGCTGCGGCAATTCCGATCATCCACGATGCAGTCTGCTGATATCCCAGGTACATTTTTATGTTTGTGCCAACGGCTAGCTTGCGCACAGCAACTCACCTGCCTTCCTCGCGGTGAATGGTACTGGCATCTGCAGCTCACGTATGAGCCTATCCGGTACTGGTTGACAACCACCCACCCTATGATAACATATAGTTGTAGTGACATCACTATAACACATCAACTCGGAGAGAGCAAGGCTGAAGTGCTCAAAAGAACGGGGGGATACTTCAACATGGACAGCATATCTGCAGCTCAGGCCAGAGAGATGATGGTCTATGTGGCTGATGTCATTGTTGAATCGAAGGAGCTGCTCTGTGAAGCAGACCGCAACATAGGCGACGGCGATCACGGCATCGGAATGGCCGCCGGTTTGGATCGCTGCCGCGAGGAGTTGCGGGCTAGGGAGTTCACTGATGTCTATGACGTGTTTTCTACCTCAGGCCGGACCATGATCAGAACCATGGGTGGGGCGTCTGGCATAATCTTCGGAATGCTGTTCTATGCGGGTAGCAGGAACATGCCCCCGCAATCAGAAATCGGTGTATCCGAGTTCAGCTGCATGTTCGAGAAAGCGCTAGCGGAGATCCAGGCGAAGGGCCATGCGGAGGTCGGCGACAAAACAGTTGTTGATGCCTTGCACCCAATGGTGGTATCGTTGCGCCATAGCTCGGAGAGCGCGTTGCCCTTCAAGGAGGCACTGAGGCGAGCCTACTTGGCAGCCGAGGAAGGGAAAGAAGCCAGCAAGCACTATGTGGCGAAATTTGGCAAGACAAAGACCCTGGGGGAACGCGCAATCGGTTTTCCAGATGCCGGGGCGGTATCGCTGAGCCTAATAGCCAAAGCTATGAGTGATTGGGCCGAGATGGTGCAGCATGGGTGACGACAGAATCGTCATGAAGGGCAATGAGCTGGTTCCCTTATATCATCGGCTAGCGGCTGCAATCAAGGACAGCATTGTGAACGGTAGGTTCAAAGAAGGAGAGTACCTCCCAAGCGAAGCTCAGCTGATGGAGATGCTGGGCATTAGCAGGACTACAGTACGCCAGGCGATCATGAAGCTGTGTCAAGATGGTCTGCTGGAGAGGCAGAGAGGGAAAGGAACCGTTGTTAAGAGGCAGAAGCTCATGCGTGAGTTCCCCGGTTGGTCCAGTTTCACAGAGGAAACAAAACGTATGGGGAAAAGGCCTGGTACTGTAGTCATATCACTAGACGTGGTTGATCCGCCTGCGGGCGAAGTAGCCAGCATGCTGCAGCTGAGTCCGCGGCAGAAGGTAATCTACTTGCTCCGAAAGCGCTATGCCGATGAAGAGCTGTTGGGCGTGTCGGAATCGTATTTCAGCAAGGAGCACTGGGATGCGCATGGCATCGAAGTTCAGTGCCCTTCTTACCTAGACAACAGGTCGATTTACGAGTTCCTGGAGGAACGGGGCATTGAGCTCATTTGGGCGCAGGAATGGATCGAAGCCGGAATCGCGTCCGAACGCCTATCGGAGCTGCTGGGCACACCTCCCGGAACTCCTATGTTGTACCTGACGCGCCTTGTCTACGGTCGGGATGATGCACCAGTCGAATATGCGATTAACCGATTTCGCGCTGACAAGTACAGAATAAGCATCGTCCACAAGCGCTACAATGAGGATCTTACTCGCTGATACGTGTACGGAATGGGGAGGTTCTGCGATTGAAGAAGCTGATAAATGACCCAAGGAACGTAGTCAGGCAGACGTTCGAAGGCTTCGTCGCCATGCACAAGGGGCTGTTCCGGCTACTGGACGAAGTCAACGTTGTCGTAAAGAGCAGACTCGACCCGGGGAAGGTTGGTCTGGTAATCGGGGGCGGTTCAGGACACGAACCGATGTTCTTGGAGTTCATAGGTGAAGGGTTTGCCGATGCCGTATGCCAAGGCAACATCTTTGCTGCGCCGCCGCCAGATGTCATCTTGGCCGCCACCAAGGCTGCCGACAGGGGACATGGGGTTCTCTACGTCTACGGCAACTACGCTGGCGATAACCTGAATTTCGACATGGCCGCTGAGATGGCAGAGATGGACGGCATCAGGACAGCTACAGTTCGCGTCATGGATGATGTTGCTTCCGCCCCTCCTGAGAGAGCCACCGATCGGCGCGGAATCGCCGGCGATTTCTACGTAATCAAGATTGCAGGTGCCGCCTGTGACGCCGGCCTGGACTTGGATGAAGTTAGGCGAATCACTGAGAAGGCCGGCAACAACACTCGAACAATGGGTGTAGCCTTATCTCCCGGCACGATTCCGGGGATTTCCAAGCCAACATTCGAATTGCCAGACGACGAAATCGAGATTGGTATGGGTTTGCATGGGGAGCCCGGTGTGAGACGCGGCCCGATGGAGCCAGCTGACGCTCTAGTCGACAACCTGATAGAACTGATTGCGGCTGACCTGCCCCTGAAATCTGGAGACGAAGTCTGCGTATTGGTGAACGGGTTTGGCTCAACCACGCGGATGGAGTTGCTGATCTGCATGCGTAGAGCCCTGGAACGTTTGGACCAACTCGGCATCAAGGTCTATGATGCTCAGGCAGGGGATTACGCCACATGCCAGGAGATGGCTGGAGCGTCGATTTCGCTGCTGCGCTTGGATAGCGAACTCAGGAGGTACTATGACCACCCAGCGTGGTCTCCCGCCTTCAGCACGAGAAGGTAGTTCCAACGAGACACGCTCGTGGAGGATTCTGGCTGCAGGTGCTAGACCGGCTGCATCGAAGCGCAACGCGCGACGATGCGGCCGGCAAAAACCATGAGCGACATTCTGCAGCTAACCGGCTATCGCAGGCTACAGTGCCATGAGGACGCTGCGAAGAACATGGGCGTAGAGAGAAGCTTGATGTATCGCGAGTAGATGTATCGCGAATGATGGAGGCGGAACGTGAGTCACTGCGACGCACGAGAGGTGAGGCAGAACTAGCACGCCGGGGGTTCAGGCACTACTGGCCTAGCGAACGGCACTAACGGTTGGTGAGTGGGACAAGCAAGGCGCTGTTGCTGAAGCAAATCGCCGACAACGGCGTTGCAGGTACCAGGTTCAATGAGCGAAGGAAATGCTTCCACTGCTGTTTTCCTGCCTTAGCTGCTCAACGAGGCTTCTGAGATCGGCGATTTCGTTGGTTACGGCGACGAGTACATCACCTATGTTGACTGTACCAAGCCCAGGTGGAGCAGGCTCGCGAACGCGAAAGCTACTTCGTCTTGATAACCAACCTAATGGATGCAGGGAAGCATCCGGCTAGCAGCATACTGGGGGAGTACAAGCAGCAGTCGAGGGTGGAAGCGAGATTCAGCTTCCTCAAGAAGCAGAGCCGTGTAGAGGCGTTGGGGTACGTACTACTGATGGCGTTGCTCATAGCCACCCTTCTGGAAAGGCGGGTGCGCAAAAACCTTGAAGCCGAGGGCACGCCCATCATGATACCCGGCGGGATACAATGCGACCGACGGTCCGGATGATCCTCGACATGCTCGACACAGTGCAAGTGGCGTACGTAGAACACGAAGGGGTGGTTCGCCGCGTTTGGATGGATTCGAAGCATGGGTTCGATGTACCGCGATTCCTTCGGCTTGCAGGCTTTGCCGCCGATATCTACACAGATGCTTCACCAATACGGTCGGCGGGCCCGTCCCCAAATGCCAAGATGGGAACATCTACATGCGGAACGTGAGCCTCCGGAGTCAAGGTTCTGGGCCGCTGTTTCTCCTACGCATGGCTGTGATAATGCTCTTCTCATTCCTGTCTGGCACCTCTATTAGCACCATAATCATCATCTCTTCCATGGCACTCAGCATCGCCACTACCAGCGTCACCGGTACTAGTCTGTATGTGTTGAAGGCCATGATGCCGAAAAGGCACGCTATTATGGTGGCACCTGCCAGTTTGTTGCTGATTGTATGCAGCGCATATGGATGCCCGTTTCTTATCCAACATATGAACAGCGATAGGAACCTGATGGCAAACATGCATACAAGAGGCAATACATAACGAATTAGCATCTCCTTCTCGGTTATGAACATGTACGCTGCTATGCAGATGAAGCATATCGAATCAGCAATGGAATCGAGTGTGGCTCCAACGTCTGATTCACTGTTGGTTGCTCTGGCAATGTGCCCATCAAGGATATCTGTCAACACAATGATCAACACGGTTACTGACAATGCTGGCCTTGAACCTATGCAGAACAGCATCGCCGCAGAGGCAAGGATCCTAGTACACGAAAGAGCATTTGGTATGCCGCGTACCAGTGTAGTACCTGTATGTTTCTGCATCATCCGCCACCAGTTCCTTATCATGGGCCTTCGTAGTAAGGAATCAGGCTGGGAGCATTCGGTTCACCGGCCATGCGGCGCTCCAAGAAGCCTGGTAGCTCAGTGTCGGGGGTCGATAACAATACGGTCATCCTGTGACACTCCTGGAAAGTCAACTGACAGCATTATGCGTTTGAACTCAGCAGCAATGGCCAAGATGTTCTCGTCAGCATCTCGCAGTCGCTTCTGCTCCTCGGCGGCAGATGTCTTCAGCTGGTCGATGCGGCCCTGCAGAGCTCCGGCTTCTTCTTCTAGTGCATTGATGGCTTGGGGCATGTCATGCAACCGCTGCAGAGAACTGATGCGCTCGACGAGCGTTGCGATTTCCCTTTCTGTGCCGCGCATACTTTCAATGAATGCTGAGTCGTATCGGGCGGGTTCTTCCTGCAGTTCCCTATCTAGTGATGCCTTGCGTTGCTTTGCCCGCACTAACCGTACCAACATGCGATCACGTTCGCGCTCCCGCCGCGTAATGGAGTCGCCAATCTGGTCAATTCGCTCGTTGAGATCTCGCCGGAGTACCTCTAGTTCCAGCGAGTTTCTGCCGACATCGGCAGACCGAGCAGTACCGCACAGACAGCACAGCTCATTATCGTGCGGACGTCCCGATAGGTCTCTGCCACATTCCGGGCAGCGTTCATAGCGAATCCCGCTGAACACAGTTCCCGCCTGCTCAGCCCGCTCGGCCCTGATCTTCGTCGTGATCAACTCGGCCCGAAGAGCCTTCTGTTCGGCAATCAACTCCTGGGAATTAGAAACGGCCTGGACCATATTGCCGATATCTGCACTCAGACGCCGCAAGTGCTCACGTAGATCGTCCGTCGGATGTGTCTGTGCAGAACGGGCGTGTTCGAGTTCCGTACGTCTTTGCTTGGCCTCGGAGAGTGCGCGCTCGGTGGCCTGAAGCTGATTAGCGATATCAGGCTCCGATCCTAGTTCAAAGCGGGCCATGAAAGCACGAATCTGCTGCACGGCCTCACGCCTAGTTCTCTGCTCATCTGCATCGATCAGCGGTCCTGCCTGTGCGCGGAGCGGGGCGTTGACGGAGCCACCGACATCGTCTGGGCCCGACTACGTAACCCGCACACTCCGGGTGTCATCGGCTGCTCGTTCAATGGTGCAATCGTGATTGCCTAGACTGAGCCATAGCTCTGCAGCAACGAACTCCTGCTGAATCGCGGGTGTACGCTCTAGGTCACCGCCGAGGCAGAAGTCTATGAGTCGGGCCACGGTTGACTTGCCTGTGCTGACCGGGCCATATAGGAAGGTCACGGTCTCAGAGAGATCTATTCGCTCTGTGGTCCTACGAGTATTAGCCAATAGGCCCCGAATTCTTATGTTCATACGAGTATCGCCTCATTGGGTCGCAGCGCGACAATCTCTGGGGACATATGGTAGATGAATCGTATTAGGTTGGCTGGTGTCATGTTGAAGTTCTTCTTGAGCAACCTTGCTCGCCCGCATTCTGTTGCGATGCTGCGCGCCACGCGCACGACAGATGCGTGAGAGCAGTCCGCAGCATCGCACGTATCGTCCAGCATCACCGGTTGCAGGGACCATGTCGGGTGCGGGTGCCACAAATCTGAGCATGGCAATTCCACCTCGAAATCCCTCCAGGCGGCTGGCTAACAAGACAAGTAATTTGCAGGATCTATGCAATTGTTCGCTGCATTGCCTATCTTCTCCTCCGCCTTCGGTTCCGCGGCTGCGTCATCTGAAATGGCAAGCATGCCTGCAACTCGAGTCTGACGCCTCAGCAGAGGCAAATGCCCACTCAGCCGAAGACGAGGAAGAACTGCGCCGGCTCGGGCATGGCAAAGACCACCGCCCCGACCTGCTCCAGGTTGTGATTTGGGCCGCGGCCGAGGACTTCAATGACTCTGTGCTAGGCCGCACCCTGGACAAGATCTTCGACGTCGACGAGGGTATCTTGAAAGAATCAAGAGTGAGAATCGCAACGTTCTCTACGTGATCTTGGGGAACGTACAAGCCGAGAAATTGGTTCTCAAAGGATCCGGGCCTGGCATGCCAAGGAAACACGAACCCGTCCCCACTAGGACCACTATAGGGCGAGGGATGCGGTGGGCGATCTCAAGGAGAGGTAAGTCTCACTCGTTCACGTGCCCGCTCTGCACCAACAGGCACTCGTATTCCTCGCGTGACATGGGACACTCTATCAGTCTCGTGAATTGCTGATAGGACAATCGGCACTGACCAGCCATCTTCCGGAGGAGGAGTTCCGAAAGATCTCTGTGGCAGGATCCGTGACTCATGTGGGTCCATACCGATGTCTTCTTGCCGCTGCTAGTGTGAAACACGAACCTGCGATGGCTAGCGTTTGATTTGCGGAAGCCCTTCTTGCACAATGCACTTTCGACTCTCCTGCGCTTCTCGTCACCCATTAGCAACCGGAGCCTCCTCAACCATGCTGCGAAGGCGTTCTGCAAGCTCTGCAGCGTCTCTAGATAGCTCTTCACGGGGTGCGAGGGCGTACTCTTTCCACAACCAGATGAGATCCGAAAAGAGCTCCTCCACTGCATTTTCTCGCGTGTCGCCACAGGCAACCACGTGCAAGTTTGGCACTTCAAACACAACCTGGTCGTCCTCGTAGGATGGCTCGATAGATGTAGCCTGTTTGAAAACAAGCGTTTCATCGGCGCTCTTTACCGCTTTGAGCATGAGCGGTCGAAGATCAAGGGGCCGGATATCAGTGACATCCATAATCTTGTCAGGGAGTCCATTTGCATCAAGCTGAATTCTGCCGGTAACGTGCATGATCCCTTTCAGGTTCTCCACGATCAGGTCCTCCAGATCAGGATGATAGTAGCAGTCTAGAACACGGCCTGTTGGTTGATAGTAGATCCCAATCTTATGTTCATCTAGGTGCACGCGCATTAGCTCGCCGTTCACTGTCATGTCGTCGAATCCCGGCTCAACAAGGAGATGGCCTATGTAGTCGCGGGTTACTGGCGACAGCATTGTCAGAGTTCCATCGCGCTTGTGGCCGATAGACAAATGCCACTGATCACCCTTCTTTGGGCAATAGTTCTCTACGGAGCGGAGTATCCTTCTGCGCCACGCTGTGTCGGGAAAGAGCACAGATATCTTGTTATCCTTGGATTCCGACAGGGCACTCAACAGGGAGGTATATTTGTCAAGTACCGCTGATCGATTGCTCTGGGCAAATGGCAGCATCGCTTGCTCAGAGGGCGAAAACGCAGCCTCAACAGTATACACGCTGTTGTGCTCCGCAACACGTATTAGCTGGTACTGTGTGCGAATTCCATCGGGCACCCGAGCTCTACTGCGCATATCACGGCCAGATTCGGCCATCGCGATGTGGTAAATGGTCTCCTGTACACCAGAGAACACCGCTGAAAGAAGCTGCAGCGGGACACCCTCTCTGGTCTCCTCACCGTCTATCGAAATCCAAAGGTTCCGTTCTACTGATGGTATCACACAGCCAGCTCCTTTCCCCGATTCCTGCCACACAAATGCTCCGCGCAGGCACCATGTCTAGCGGTACAATTCTACGCTTTCCTCATGCGGAACATGCGGCGGTTCAAGTTTCCAGAGCTCATGCCACGGCCGATACCCGTCAACGAACTGCCATCCTTAGCTACAAATGTACTTCGCTATGGCATGCCTTAGTCCTGCATGGCAGCTTTCGCTTGGCCCACTGAAGAGCCCCCGCGGTCGGGCTCCGGGTGCAAAGGGTCTCAGTGCGGTCCAGCGCGATATGCCAGTTTGCGTTATAATCCCTGCTAGACGCCTGTTGGGCGTTGGGGGAGGCGTAACTCAGATGCGATTCGTACGACAACTCGTACATTACCCATCCCAAGAGCAGGTACAGCAAAGAGAACCCAATCCAATATGGAGCTTGCAGGTTGATGCTAGGCGATTGGGCATTCGGTTTCTGAGTTTCATGGGTCTCGCGTTTCGTGCGGGACGGTAACGTAGACGGATGGCGATACTTCCAGTGCACGGAACATCTTGTCGGGAAACATCTTCGATTCGGACAGCGCTCGGCGGCCGTCGGGGAGGATCACCACTATGACAGCGTCGAACGAATCCGGGATCGTTCGAGCTGTAGGCCGTTTCGTCATTCGTTTGCCCGGTATCGGCAGCTCTTCGTCCTTGGCTTCTGCATAGCGTCGGGCCCGGCGCTGGATGATTGCACGAACCATGGCTGCAAGGAGAACTAAGTAGGCAAGGGCCTCCAGCCTTTCGGGTTTCTTCACGAACAGGGCCCCTACGAACTCCGGTTCCTCTATGGCTCTGAACTGCAGCTCGACAGCGGTTTGTTCTTTGTAGTCCCGCAGTACCGTTGCGGCCGGTCTCTCCTCTGAGTCGAGCATGTTGGTGATCAGCACAAAGCAAGAGGCTCTGAGCTTCAATTCTGCGTACTCCTGCTCCTTCAGATCGCCCACCGCAGCCTTCACTCTATATGCGGTTCTCGTAGCGATGGGTTCGTCTTTCGGCGGTCTGCCAGGCCTGGACCTTTTGAGAACCACTTCTTCGGCTAGTACGTCCCTCCGAGATCACGTAGAGGGCATCGCGATTCTCGCTCATGGCTCTCCCAAGGGCTGCCCTGGCATCGGGCGCGAGAGGGTCGTCAGGATATTTCCGGACGACGAGTCCGCTATCAGGCTGATCGGAGCCGTTTTGATGGAGATAGACGAAACCTGGTCGACCGGCCGCCGCTACCTGAACATGGAGGAATACTGGCGATGGAAGCAGGCGTGCGAATCAGGCGAGGCTCAACCGTTGCCGATCGCTGCGCAACGGGCGTCCTGAACTCTCTAGCATGACACGCCGAGCCGGAGTGCAATGCCCACCCGGCTTGGGTGGAATGACCAGCCGCGGCAAGACGGACCAAACGCAGGACGATGGAACAACATGGGCGGACCCAGACGCGGTCCTCCCAGGTTACCTGGGCACAAACCCGTTCGACGGGGATCGATTTTGCAGCACATTTCGGACTTGACCAGGCCCGATGGGCCCAATCGTTCGTTGGCCGTTTGGAGGAAACGAGTTCTACGCAGCCCTTGAACATGGGCATTGGTGCGCGGGATATTTGGACGAGGCGACTGGTGCGACAACATGGATGATCTTCATGCTTCAGAGACCGCCGGAACCGTGTCCCTGCTCACGGTAATTGACAGTACATAAGGGCGTTCTGCTTGAAGTGTACGGCCTCGTGGGAGGAGAACGAAGGGAGGCCTGTCGAAGAGAGAAGCATCACAGGAAAGGAGAGAGATAAAGGGCGCCGGACCGGAGACATGAATGCCCCAGCCCGGCACGGGTTTAGCTGTCGTATACCCGACAGTGAAGGCTAGTCGCCGCCTCTTACCTTATTGATCATCGCCTTGATCTCGTCGATCACTACCTGTGGCTGGTCCACTTGTACATAGTGCCCAGCCCCTTCCAGCCTGATCACCTTGCAGTCATCCGACAGACCTGCATATCCTTCCTGCCATTCCGCCCATGTGGCTTCCATTTCATCACCCATACCATGGTTGGTCCCGTATATTACCGTGAGGGGAACGTGTCTCAGCGCGTCCTTGGTGCTAGCCGCCACAACCTCAGCCGCCCAGCCTTTGGCGGCATCATATCCACCCTCACAATCGAACTGCTGCAGATAGGCGTCCCACACCTCAGCTGGCATAATAGGCTTGACCAGTTCTTCTATGATCGGTAGTTGCTGTTCGCTTGAGCAGTCAAGCATCACTATGCCTAGCACATCGCCAGGGTACTTAGCTGCATATACTCTAGCTGTATACCCACCCACTGAATGCGCTATGAAGATTATACCGCTGCTAATCTCCAGTCTCTCCAACGCGTTATGCAACTCTGTCACCTTGGCGTCAAGAGTCGGAGCTATTGTCCTTGCGTCACTTTGGCCTAGCCCCGCCCTGTCGTACATGAATGTACCTGTCACCTTTGCTATTTCATCCCCAATAGGCTCATTTGCCTTTACGCCCGGAGCCAACTCCGAATCATGTGCGTCAGTCAAACCGGTCTCAAACACGACTATGGGTCCGTCTTTAGCAGACAGTTCGCAGTAAATGCCGTAACCGCCTACATCAACCTTACCAGAGAAAGAATCTCCGCCCGCCGATGCCATAGCGGCTGACAGCGGCATCAGGCACAACGCCGTCACAATTGCCAGTAGCCTCTTGATGCTTCTCACTCGAACACCTCCGTATCCTTCGTCTTGCGTGATGCTCGCCCTCTCCGCGACCGAAATCATGATTGTACCTCAATGTATTCCAGTGGTGCCAGTATCACCATGCTAACCCATAACCGGCACGATTACAATGCAACTGCTGCTTGTCTCGACCTCCTTGCTCTCCGCATCTGTCGGCCTGACCATATCCTGAGTAGCGTGCTTGATTCGCTCTGTGAGTCTAGCGATAGGAGCCTGTGCGAGTAATATCC
>DHON01000068.1 GCA_002409965.1 Firmicutes bacterium UBA5389 | reverse complement strand
CGTTGGAGTTTAGTCGTGTCAGCATAGGTCACGGGCACGTCACCCGGTTGCATCGGGACGAACTCTCGATGTGCCCCGAAGTCAAAATCCTCGGGGAGCACCCTCTCTTCCACGAGTACACGCTGCAGTGTGAAGACAAAATCTAACAGATCCACAGGCGAGGAGTTGCCGATGTTGTATACGCGGTGTGCGGCAAGAGGCAAACCATCCTCACCAGTCTTCACACTGGGAGGCACCGCAATCACACGAGTCACCCCCTCCACGATGTCATCCACGTAGGTGAAGTCGCGCTTGCAGTGACCCATGTTGTATATCTTTATCGTGCCACCCGCCCGCAGAGTGTTCGCAAACTTGAAGTAAGCCATATCGGGCCGCCCCATTGGTCCGTACACCGTGAAGAAACGAAGCCCAGTCGCTGGGATGGAATAGAGCTTGCTGTAGGCGCTCGCCATAAGTTCGTTGCTCTTCTTGGTGGCAGCATAGAGAGAGACCGGCGAGTCAACGCAGTCATCCTCAGAGAATGGCACCTTCGTGTTGCCGCCGTAGACTGAACTGGAGCTTGCATATACCAGATGCTTCACCAGATGGTGCCGGCAAGACTCTAGAATGTTATAAAAGCCTACAAGGTTGCTCTGGACGTATGCAAGAGGGTTCTCGATGGAGTAACGAACGCCTGCCTGAGCCGCCAAATTTACCACCACATCGAAGCCGTTCTCAGCGAAGAGCCGCTCGACGAATGCGGCATCAGTGAGGTCACCTCGCACGAAGGTAAAGCGCCCATTGACATCGGCCTCTCCAATCATATCTAGGCGCGCCCGTTTGATACCCGGGTCGTAGTAGTTGTTCAGGTTATCGACGCCAACTATCACACAATCGGTCGTCTCAATGAGGCGTTTCGTGAGGAATGCACCGATGAAGCCGGCAGCACCAGTTACGAGTATTTTCTCCATGTTGATGCTCATTTCCCTTCTAGGGGCGGAAGCAGGCGCTCAATGGCGCGCCGTTTGCCGTCCCAATCTAAGTATTTCGTATGCACGAATTCTGGCTCATGCTTTGCCCTATAGCCTTCAATGGTACCGATTACTCTCGCGGGAACTCCCGCAACAATCGACCCCGCAGGCACATCATGCGTAACGACTCCCCCAGCGCCTACTATCGAGTTGGAGCCAATCGTCACACCCGGCATGATAATCGCGTCCATCCCAATATGGCAGTTGTCACCGATGCGCACCCTTCCAAAACGGTCAGCGTCGGAAAAATCGGGGTACAGGTGTCGGAGCACCCAGACACCTCCGTCATGAGTAGTGATGCGGACGCCAGCAGAAATTCGAACATTGTCACCAATCGTAACAAGATAGGGCTCAGAGCCAAAGTCATAGCCATTGAGGATTTCGCATCCCTCCCCGATGATGAGCCCCTGCCTCTTGAGTTCTGCGAGCTTCCTTTCGCCTGGTTTGAGGGCCCATACAATCCTGGCAACTAGACCCACAAGAATCACCCTTTTCTTTGTCTAGCCCGAGTATCGTCCACTACCCGATCCATAAAGTCACCGAGAGGTTCGAGGTACCTGTCTATGTCGAAAAGGAACCTCGCCTTGCGCAAGGCAGAAGCTTTCATCCGGCCGAGGTCGACTTCCCCCATATTGCAGGTACGCCTGAGTCCGCTGTCGATGCTCCCATCGTCGGTATCAGGAATCACGATGCCATCCACTCCATTGTCGAGGATGGAGTCAGCACCGCCAACCCTGTTGCACAGCATGGGTACACCGTTCGACATGCACTCGGCAAACTTCGTCGAGAAGCCGGCACGTGCATAGCGCTCCGGATAGCGCAGGAGTACGCCAAAGTCAGCGGCTCTAAGCGCCGTAATAACCTTGTCGTGTGGCTGCCGACCATGAAAACAAACAAGACTTGCGTCCGGGAGACAACCAAGTACCCTTGCGGCCTCCTCCTCTGAGACGCCATATACGTCAAGAAAAGGCTCAGTATTAAGATGCCCGGCAACACGTTCAACGGCTCGGATGAACGGAACCAACAGGTCCTTACGCCCGCCGAGCGAGCCCGCATAGAAAAATCTCGTCTTAGCCCCTTGAATCCTGCCAGGATAGGCTTTCGCCAAGGTTTCCTGCCCAGCTGGGTTGAGGGGAGGGAGGAAGAGCACTTGAGGACTACCCCCCTGGCGTACGGCAAGCTCGCGAAAATGAGCCTCAAAAAAGGGAGAAATGGCTAGAACGCCATCGGCATGGCAGTCCACACGCTCGACCCGTGCGCTCCTTGAACGCTCAAACAGGTAGTTGGCAAATCCGTTTTCAAGCCTTGCATCGAACCAGTCGGTCTCGTCTACAATCGCGGGGACGCCCTCCTCGTGACAGCACATCTGAATAGCACGTGCAAGTTTGGCGGAAATACCGTAATAAACAACAGCACCAGGCCGTACGCGGTGAAAAGAATCCTCAAACGCATCAATCGCTCGGGCGGACGTGAGCCTCTCAGAATACTTCTCGATAACCTGAAATTTGGCATACTCCAGAGACTCTGGTATTTCGACCGAGAATGGAAACACCCCAGCATCTGTCGATGAATCAGACGTATGCTGCCCGTTCGAGCACCTGATGCCCGTTACGAGGAACTCGCACTTCCAGCCACAGGCACCCATAAGTTGAGCAATAGCCAGTGCATGCTTTGTGGGAGCATCATGCCCCGGAGGAGGAACTACGACATAGAGAACTCTATTATTGCGAACCGCTCTCATAATATCGCCCCATCCGCTCCCGCAGATATCTCCCTGTATACGGAAATGAGCTGCTCGCGATTCCTCTCCCTTGAATGATTGATGAGGGCGCGCGTTCTTCCTCGCAAGCCAAGATCTTCGGCTTCTCTCTCGTGACTAAATACCCAGATAATGTAGTGGGCTAACATCTCGGTCTCATTGAGAGGGAACAGCAGGGCCTCTTCGCCAGGTTTAGCGATGCTCGGGACACCCCCGACGTATGACGCCACACATGGAAGCCCCAGCATCATCGCTTCCCCCATGGAATTCGGAGAGTTCTCTATTGATGAAGTGGAAACGAAGAGTGCACAACTCTGCATCTGCGCAATCAACTCTGATGGCCCCAACATACCAAGGAACTCGAAGCAGTCAGCTACCCCGAGCTCATTCATCCTCCTGGCGAGATAGCGATCATAAGTAAGACCGCGCAATCGATCGGTCCTGAGACTAGATATGCCAGACACGACCACTTTTACATCCGGGTAGATAGACTTGACGATGGGGAGCGCCTCCACCAGACGGTGCATTGCTTTGATGGGCTTGCCCCCCTGGCTGAAGAAGATGCGATGAGAAGCAATTTCACAGCGAGGCTCCGCGTGGTAAAACTCGTCGCGTAGAGTCTCACCTACGTAACGATAGTGCATGTAGGGATTGATAAGCCTGCAGCAGCCCTCGTCCCACTCAGTTCTTCCCATCACATAGTGGGCCTTCTCGATCAGCCTTTTCTCGCTCTCTCCGCGACGCAGATAACTCTCACGCTGATCCCAGAGAGAGCAGCGGTTCTTCAGCTCCGAGAGTGATGCACGCTTCAGTTCCTTCCGGGGGAAGTCCGGCAGAAACTGAAGACCGTATATCGACACCAATCCTTGGATTGATATCGATATACGCGACCCCAGACCGCAAGCCTCTGCAATCTGGGCCATGAGGAGGCAATATTCGTGCTCCGTCCCGAAAATGTGGATGCAGTCAGGGCAGAAGTCCTCAAGGATTCTCTTAAACAGGATCCGCGTTGGATTCGCGTTCGAATCCTCTTCTCCTTTCCAGGGGAATCCAAAGGAGGTGAAGCCTTCACCAACGGATTGTTCGGGGAAGTCTACTCTAGATTGCGGATAGCAGATGCAAAGTTTGATGTCCCTTTCTGCCATGAGATCGTTATATGCCCCGTTCATCCAGCCACCAAGAACGGCAGTCGGAAGTCCAAGCGACTCTGTCACAGCCCTAACGGGTGTACTGCAGAGCCAGAGAATCCTCATCTCTCTTTGCCCCCTCCCCTGTCAGCGCATAATAAATCGAGATAGACACTAAAACTGGAGTCAAAATAAGTGACTGCGAAAACGCAAAGTTGAAATAGATAAAAATGAATGCGCAGATTCCCCAGAAGCCAAGGTCGGATTTGAGTATCGGAGCGAGCAGCCAGTATAGATAAGCAACAGCAAAGGGTATTCCAAGCGCAGCAGTCGTGACGAAAAGACCAGCGCCCACAGATAGTGCACCTTTCGCATTCTGTATAGTGTCAAAACCAACGCCAAATGGATATTGCAAGAGCATCTTAAGAGAGACGTTCACTGAGTCGGCTCGCACCTCGCCATTTGTCGTGTCGACAAAGAGCTTATTGAAGAATGAAACCGAAAGGATACTCTGGTCTGCACGAATATAGTAATCAACTGCCAAACCTACAAGCAATATTACGGCAGTGAGACTGAGGGTTCGCTTCAAACGCAGTCGCGAAGCGAAGGCTTCTCTCCGTCCTATCGAAAGAGCAAAGAAGGCTAGTACACCAATCGTGGATAGAAATCCCGTAGTGGAGCCACATGTCGCAATTCCAACAAGGAGAACAATCAGGGAAAAGGTCTGTTCGTGCTTAGAATATTGAAACTTGTTACTCATGAAAAGCATCCCAAAGAGTACGGCAGTCAGCACTCCCTGATATAGTCCCGGTTCAGTAAAGATACCGATATTCCTAATCTCATCCTCTCGCATACAAATAAGGAAGAGTCCCTTGGTGTGGTAGGAGAGGTGCGTGCCAACCTGCATGCTGTAGTACACCCCCTGAGAGGCAAACTCGTAAAGAGGGAGCACCTGGTAGAGGCTAGGATACAGGAGACGCGCGAAATATGCTGCCGAGCTGATAACAGTAAGGAAACAGACAACTCGCAGCAGACGCGTCAGGAACATCCCCTCATCAACTTTAATGGCTATGTCAATGAGGGTAATCGTCATGGCAAAGCGCATGAAGGTACTAATACCAACTCCGCCAGCGAAGCAACGGACAATAAGTGATAACACGAGTACAAAAACGGTAAAAACAACGTCACGGAAATGCCAGAGCCTAGGGATAAGGAAGACCGTGGCGATAAGCAACAGTGCTATCAACGTTGTAAATGGCTCAATGAAATAAGAATAGAGGTATGAGTTACCCGTCAGCAGCACGCAATATATAAACAGATACTGGAAAAACCGCTTTTTGTTGTTAGCGCTTGTCTTTTTGCCGACATTAAATACAACGTCCGCCATTGCCTGCCAATCTGTCCAATTGTACTCCCAAGACAACCATTTCCTAGACCTCCTCGCGATAGGTGTCCGGAGCGTTTGGGTTGAAGACCTCATTGCACCAAATCACCGTTACAAGCTTATCAGTCCTTGAGAGATTCTTTATGCTGTGAGCCGTGCCAGGCGGCATCTCAATCACGCGCATATCATCACCAAAGACCTCGTACTCGTCCACAGGATAGGGCTTTCCATCGAAGCCCTTCCCCACGCGCCTGATGCGCACGAGGGCATGTCCGCTCACCACGAGAAACTTCTCCCACTTGCTCATGTGCCAATGCTCGCCCTTGGTGATGCCAGGCTTGCTCACGTTGATTGAAATCTGTCCGCGCTCCGGTGTATGCAAGAACTCCGTGAATGAGCCTCGCGCATCCGTATTGGACCTGAGGTCGTAGGCAAGTCGACCCGGTTCGTAGTAGCTGAGGAACGTCGAAAAAAGCTTCTTGGAGAAACTGCCCGGCGTGAAGTCGGAAACATCCAGCGTTTCGCGGGTGTCACGGAAGGACTTTAGGAGAGATACGATCTCGCCGAGCGTCTTCCTGTCCGTTGGAGTCGCATGGCAGAAGCCATCAGCATCGGGCTTCACGTTTCCCAGCATGCATTCCAGCACACAGGAGACCAAATCATCAATATAGAGGAGTTCGAGCTCGGTACCGGAATCATCGACGTAGAACTCGCGCCCGTTAGCGATGGCGTCGCAGAAGGTAGCCACGGCGGAGTTGTAATTCGGTCTGCACCACTTGCCATAGAGGTTGGGAAAGCGGTAGATGTAGGCTTCTATCCCATGTGCCTCGGAGTAGGATCTAAGCATTCCTTCGGCCTCGAGCTTGGACTTCCCGTAGGCGGAACCGACGTAACGACCGGCCAGACTCGCCTGTGCAGAACTGGCTAGCAGAACTGGCGCCTCGCTCTTCGCCCATTCAAGCCTGGAGAGCACATCCTCTAGCGACCCCGTGTTACCGGAGAAGTCACCGTCCTTGGGGCGGTTCACACCCGCCAGGTGCACGACGAACTCAGCACGCTCACAATAGCTCGCAAGCTCGCCTGCCGTAGTGTCGCAGTCGCACTCCATAACCTCAATGGGGAGCAGCGGCTGATACCTCTCACGACGGTCCTTGCCATCTCGGATGTTCTTGAGCACCTCGCAGAGATTGCTCCCCACGAAGCCCTTTGACCCAGTGACAAGCACTCGCATTACTGCACCGCCTCGGTTTCACGGCCCTCTAGGGCCAGCTGTACATACTCTGCGGTCTTAATCTTGGAAATCGTGCCTTCGACGTCAAGTCGCTCGGCGTTATCGCTCGTGTACGCCTCGTCCGCCTGTGTCAATACGTCACCCTTCACGACAAACTTGTCATAGTTGAGGTCACGCGTGTCTGCAGCCACACGGAAGTAGCGGCCCATATCCGTAGCACGAAGCCGTTCCTCACGAGTCATGAGAGTCTCGTAGAGCTTTTCGCCGTGACGGGTGCCAATGACCTTTGTGCCGGTACGACCGAATACCTCCTGCACAGCCTCGGCGAGGTCCCCAATAGTTGAAGCGGGCGCCTTCTGGATAAAGAGATCCCCAGGATTTGCATGCTCAAAAGCAAACTGCACCAAATCCACGGCCTCATCTAGGTTCATGAGGAAACGGGTCATGTGAGGATCCGTCACCGTCACGGGTTCACCCTCGCGAATCTGCTTGATGAAGAGGGGAATCACGCTACCACGCGAGCACATCACGTTACCGTAGCGCGTGCAGCAAATCGTGGTACCCGACTGAGCGCCGTAGCGGGCATTCGCATAGATGACCGACTCCATCATTGCCTTGGACTTGCCCATGGCGTTTATAGGATAGGCAGCTTTATCGGTAGAAAGGCACACCACACGCTTCACGCCAGCATCCATCGCAGCGTGGAGGACGTTGTCCGTACCAATCACGTTAGTTCGAACAGCTTCCATGGGGAAGAACTCGCAGGAGGGAACCTGCTTGAGCGCAGCCGCATGGAAGATGTAGTCCACCCCTCCCCTCATGGCATCCCTAACGGACTGGGGGTTGCGCACGTCACCTATGAAGAAGCGAACCTTCCCATAGTCATTAGGGTACCTATCCTGAAGCTTGTGGCGCATGTCATCTTGCTTCTTCTCATCACGAGAAAAGATGCGGATCTCACCGATATCGCTTCTTAAGAAGTGCTTCAGCACAGTATTGCCAAAGCTGCCAGTCCCACCGGTAATCATAAGGGTCTTGCCAGCGAATACAGTTTGAGACATATTCCTACCCTACCTTCAATTCGATACTACCTGCGGTCGCTGGAGGCAACTTCCTCGAGCATCCGCTCCCACTCCTTTGTAACAATTCTGTCGTCGACACGCTCACGGACCTGAAGGGCACTCTCCCCGAGGCTGCGTGCAAAATCTCGGTTGTCTGCGACACGCCCCATTGCGTCTGCCATCGCCACAAAGTCTCCGACTTTGACGAGGATTCCGCTCTTTCCATCGGTTATGTACTCACGTGCACCACCCGATGGATAGTCGGTAACAATGCAAGGCATCCCCATGCAAAGAGCTTCGAGCATAGAGTTCGAGACGCCTTCGTAGTCAGAAGACATCACGAAGCAAAAGCTCTCGGCAATATGTCGATGCACCTCATCGGAATGGCCCTTCAAAAGGATTTTTCCTTTCATGTCAAGCTCAGCGATAAGCGCATCCAGCGACTTATGCAACTCGCCCTCACCGTAAACGGCAAGTGTGTATCCATCACGATTTGAACAGAACTGGGCAAAGGCTTTGAAGAGCATCGGGTAGTTCTTTTGAGCATTCAGACGTCCCACTGCAACGAACTGCCTGCTCTTCGTTCTGTTATCCCACTTTGGGAGACTCTCAACCTTAAGCGGGTTGGGCAAGACTACGCCCTTAGCACGGTACGAAGCAGGGAAAAAGTCCCTTGCCTGCCTTGTCTGGAAAACGATGCGGTCGGCTTTCCCAAAGGAATAATCCCTTAAAAACCTGTAATACCAAGCGCACTCGTATTTCTCCGGATCATTGCGTAGAGATTGGACGATGGGTATGCCCAGGCGACCGGCAAATATCGTCTCATCAGTCACAAAAGAGAGAACGACATCAGGGTGTAAGCTCTCTAGTACTTGTCGCACTTTCATATTGCGCTCAATAAGGCCAGCTATAGAATGCTTGTTGCTTAGCGCGAACACTACGCGAACACGACTGTCAAGTAAGTACCCACTTGCACCTGAATATACGCATACGACGGTAACGTTGTTGCCACTGTTGATAAAGGCATTAGAAAGAATGGTCGCCACTCGCTCTGAGCCACCGCCACCCAATCCTTGCACCACAATCGCAACGTCTATCACTGTCTAACACCCTCCTATGCGTAAAGAGCAAACGAGAACTCACCATGGCATCCATCCCACCCCAAGTCATTCCGAGGGGAGTGTTCCAACCGACCGCATCCGCAATGCCTCAACGGTTCGAGTAGGAGGGTGCGATACGCAGGACTTGCACCTCTACTTTCCCCCGCCCTGCATACCGGTGTCGCCAGCCGCAACCCGCTCCGCTTCGGCGATTCCCACGGCGTCCTCCGCATGTTGCAGTACCTCACTCGTCTCGAACACGTGCGCCTGGGCCTTGCTGGCCTCGGAAAGTCCGTCATTCACAGTAGCAGCCATATCGCAGGTAGAAAGCGCATCCAGTTGTTCCTTTGTAACCTTGCCGTCTTCATAGTCGCGCACGATAGGCAGCTCATGCATGTCGTAGGGATGACTACTGAAGAGAGCCCTTGCCTTATGGGAAGCCACCCACGCAGCAGGCTTCCATATGTACTTATGCATGGCCGGTGACACGGAGCCAATCATCCAGCAGTTGCGGTCACAGTGGCGCACCTTTGTACGTACCGCCTCCGCCTGCTCGGAACTCCAAAGTTCATCCCAAGACTGAACATTGAGATTGCCCATGACCTCCTTGTCCTTGGTTCCGTTGCAGGGCATCACGTCGCCATACGGGTCAATGAAGAAGGTGTCGAACGCCATGTCGCAGGGCAGCAACCTCGGTTGCCCGTAGATATAGTTGATGAGGCCGTGGTTGAAATATGCGCGGAACCACTTCTTGGGCTCATTGGACTTGAGAAGCTCGTTGATGAGATTCTCGAAGTTCTTCGCCACCATTGGCCGGTTATGGATAATGTTCTTGGCCTCTACAAAGTAGAAACTATTGTGGAGCGAAGCCGTCGCAAACTCCATCCCTAGCTCATCCGAGAGCTTATAGAGAGCCACTAGGTCAGGGGCATTGCGGTCCTGCACTGTCATACCAAATCCCACATCGGGGTGCTTCATCTCAACGAGCTTCTTTAGGGTGCTGTAACCGCGATTAAAGCCGTCCGGCAACCCACGAATCTCATTGTTGGTCTGTTCGAGCCCTTCAATTGAGACGCGAATGCCAACCTCTGGGAACTCCTCAGCCAAGGCAATAATCCTGTCGGTAAAATACCCGTTCGTTGAAATCACGATGCGGTCGCTCTTCTTATAAAGCTCCCGCACGATGTCAGGCAAATCCTCCCGAATGAAGGGCTCGCCACCAGTGATATTGGTGAAGTACATCTTGGGAAGCTTCTTTATTGTCTCGAGCGAAATCTCTTCGTCTGGACGGCTCGGCGCTTTATAGCGATTGCACATCGTGCAGCGCGCATTGCAGCGGTAGGTAACAATCACTGTGCCATTGAGCTTCTTCTCTGCCATGGCTATATGGACTCCTTCTTCTGAGATATGAGGTCATGATAAAGGTCGTTGAGCCTATCCATGTATTTGGACTGATTGCAGTTCTTTAACACATAGGAGCGACATTGCTGCTGCATGGCGCGATAGGCAGGCGCATCGACAGCAATGTTCATGGCATGTATAAGCGTTTCAGAAAGCGACGAGATATCTCCCGGTTCGGCGAGCCAACCGGTTTCACCCTCGATGACTACCTCGGGAATGCCGCCAATGCGACTTCCTACCACGGGCGTGCCTTCGGCCAGGGCCTCCACAATCGAGTAAGGCATATTCTCACGCCAAACCGACGGGCAACACGCAAAAGTCGCACCAGAGACAAGCTTTTCAAGCTTGTCGCCCTGCTTGAAGCCGACGAACCGTATCCGATCACTTGACTTATTCTCGAGCGCTTCTCGCTCCGGGCCGTCACCAGCAATCACAAGTTTTACATTATCGGGCATTTGGGGCATTGCGCGCTCGAAGGCATCCACTAGTATGTCAACGCCCTTCTCCCTTGAGAGTCGCCCGAAATAGAGGATATACGGATGCGTCCAATCAGTCTTGTCGTCTGTGTTTCTCGCCCAATCAAGCACCTCGTCCTTGGCGAAGTTCTGCAGATGTACAACCTGGTGTTCTGGAAAGCCTCCTTGGATAAGCTTGCTACGCATGAACTCCGAGGGAGCAATGATGCGGTCAATCTTGGAATATGTGCGATGCCTTTTGTACCAGTCAGCCTCAGCCATAGCCATGGCACTCTTAGCAGTAGATCCCTTTACGCACTTCCGTTTTAGGCAGTTGCTAAAGTCGCCTCCCAAGCATGCCTCGCAGACTGCACCCGAGCCATCAAGCATGAGGTAGTTGGGCCACACCAAGATGTAATCGTGGCTAGTGAAGAGCACTGGAACGCGATGCTCTGCCAAGTAGGGTGCATCAAGTATCGAAAGTGTGATTTGCCTGTGCACGAGGTTCATATGGATGACATCGGGCTTCACACGCTCACAAAGTCGCTCAAACTTCTCCAGAGACTCCTTGGAATAAACGAGAGATCTAGCTTCGCTAAGCTTCCTCTTTATCGAGGTAGGCCCGTTGTAATCCTTGGGAGAAACGAAAAAATCCGAATCCTCGCAAGGCAAATTCTTGGGGTCTTGCATAGCAAAGAAGTGGACCTCGTACCCCAAACGGCGCAGCCCCTCGGCTAAGCCGAAGTAGTAAGTCTCCGAGCCACCCTTCATGTAGTGAAATTTGTTGACAAGAATAATCCTCATGCAATAACCCCTTTATAGACCCCAAGAGTCCGTTCCACGACAGAATCCCAGCCGTATTTGGATTCCACGCGAGCCTTTGCAGCGTCCCCGAGTTCAATCGCATGAACAGGATTGGCGAGCAGTGTTGTAAGCACTTCTCGCAGAGTAGAGACGTCACCGCGTGCGAAAATAACTCCAGTCCCAGCAAGTACATCGGAACACTCGAGGATATCGGAGGTTACACAGGCACGTCCATAGGCCATAGCTTCAAGCAGGCTCATGGGCATGCCCTCAACGTCAGAGGGTAGAACGTAGCAGTACGCATTTGAGTAGAGCTCCGCCAGAGGCTTCCCAGTAACGAAACCAGTGAAGAGTACTCGGGAATCACTCTCAGCCTGCTCATGGAGTTGTCGCTCATACTCCGAGGTATCCGAACCCCCGCCCGCAATCACAAGGCGTTTGTCTGTCTCAACGTTT
>DHON01000088.1 GCA_002409965.1 Firmicutes bacterium UBA5389 | reverse complement strand
CGTGTGCGGTGAGAACCGCCATATTCAGAGTCCCTCCTTCAGACCTTTGGGCGGGCCGGGTTCGTGGTCGGCCTTCCGATTATGAGTATACAGGGCCGATGCGGATGTCTCCATTTGGCAGGCTTACGAGAACGCCGTCACAACCTTACATTACTGCAAGGTTGGGGTTTCCGTGGACTGGCCGCGACTACACATTCGCGGTTATGCCGTGTGTGACGGAGGTTGTGGAGAATGTGATGGTCATGGCGGCGCCCTGCTCAGGCTGGGACTGGGCGGTGAGGGTGTGGCCGAGTTCGGCGCATATCCTTCGGGCGAGGAAGAGACCCATGCCGGTGGATTCGGGCACAACGCGCCCGTTGTCGCCGGTGAAGAAGGGGTCGAAGACTCTGGGGAGATCGTGATCCGGGATTCCGATGCCGTTGTCGCGGACTGTCAGCGTCAGGGCCGGCGGGAGCATGGCGGCCCCGGCACGAGCATCGGCCTCATCGAATGGACGTTCATCGATCGAGATAACGATGCGCTTGCTGTTTCCGGGAGGGGTATCGCCGGCAGCAGCTGTAGTCGCTGCCGCCACCGCAGCGTCAGGCCGGCTGATTCGGGTGTACTTGATCGCATTCGATACAAGTTGATCGACTACGAATGTGATCCACTTCTCGTCTGTCTCCACGATGGAGCTCGGGGCATGGCACTCGACACTCGGGTAGATGGAATACCGGATGAACTCCTTTCTATGCTTGTTGACTACGCTTCGGGCGACTCCGACTAGGTCCATCTGCTGGGGCAGGAGGTCCATGGAGAACCGTTCCTGGCGGGCCATGCCCAGCATCGTGTCGAGGGCATACGCGATCCGCTCGTTCTCCTCCTGGACGCTGTCGAACAGCGTTAACGCTTCATCTACAGATCCGACCTCCTTCGACTGCTGGACGAGGAGGTCGATGATGGAAACCGGGGTCTTCATGGCGTGGACCCATCGGTTGGTGAAATCGATGTGCATCTGCGCTTGCGCATCGCGCCTTAGGGCTTCGGCGGTATGTGATGCGTATGCCGCGTTCGCCATCTGGTGCAGGATGCGCTGCTCGGCGGCGCGCGGGGCGGGGAGGGACGGCACGCGGGCCAGCGGATCGGGCGCGGCGGCGATTTCACGGGCGCGGCGGAAGAATGCATACTGCCGCGAGTAGTCGATGACCACGGCGATGCCGAGCATCGCCACATGAAGAACTACGATGTAAGCTGCTGACCCATACGTAAGCCCGGAACCGCCTGTCTGAAGCAGGTCCAGCTGGATGACGGCGATGCCCAGCGCCCCTGCGAACAGGTGAAAGATGATGAACGCGGCTCGACTCGCCAGATACTCAAGGATGTTCATTGCGATGCTCACCTTTCCACACAGGCGAGAGTCTGTAGCCCGCGCCGCGGATGGTCTGGATGGCGCCATCGACGCCGATCTCCTCAAGCTTGCGTCTCAGTCGGGTGACGTTAACAGTGAGAGTGTTGTCGTCCACGAAGCTCACATCGTCCCAGAGCGCTTCGAGCAGTCGATCTCGCGGAACGACTTGCCCCAATCGGCGCGCCAGTAGATCCAGCAGGCGGAATTCTTTTGGGGTCAAGAACGCCTGAGAGCCCTGCCGCTCGACCATGCTGTTGCCGCGATACAGATAGAGGCCTTCGATTTCGTAGACATCCGGGTCGGATTCGGCCTGAGCGGAGTATTCGCCGTAGGCTCGTCTCAGCGCTGCGCGGACCTTCGCGATCACGATATCGATGGAGAATGGTTTGGTGATATAGTCGTCGCCGCCGTTATCGAGAGCGAGGACCTGGTCCATATCGCCTGAACGGGCGGAGATGAAGATCACCGGCGCGTTCGATACGGTACGTATCTGTCGGCACCAGTAGAAGCCGTCCATGTAAGGAAGATTGATGTCGAGCAGCACCAGGTGGGGACGGACGGCAAGACACTCCGACTTGATGTCGCGCAAGCCCCGCGGCCTGACAGGCTCGTAGCTATACCTCTTGAGATAGCTTGAGAGGATGTCGGCGATCTTGTCGTCGTCTTCGACTATCATGATCCTGTGCATCGGCGTCCCCCCTGTCCATCTGGATACATCATAGCACAGGGCCCAGCGCTCAAGCACTCGCGGACGACTGAGAGCATACTGATATCATGGTTCGCGAGCGGGCGAATGGCCGGACGCGCGCATGAAGCTGCAGGCTGAGGAGGCTTGGTTCACGTCGAGAGAGACATGGGGCAGGGTGTACGATGTCAGACGAATCCGAAATAGTGGGAATGCTTCAGGACAAAGAAAAACCCGCCGGGAGAGTGGCATACTCGCTTACCGGCGCCTGCGTTTGTCCCTTTCGACCATGAAGTCTATGAAGTCGCGAATACACTGCTTGGTCTGTGGCGCGATGTTCACGGGCGCCTCGAAGAGGGTTTTGCCCAGTATCTCTTCGACATCTTCTTTAGGCAGCGCTCCAGTGAAGTAATCTCTATCTACGTCGAAAACCTCAGCCAGCCTGTCCAAGAACTCATCAGGAATGGCGTCTGCTCCGACTTCGTATCGGATCAGGTCGGCAGTGTCCACGCTCAGCTCATATGCGAGGTTCTGGCGGGTCAGGTTGCGCGACTCTCGTATCGCTCTGAGCCGTCTGGCCGGCATGCGCGTGTCGGCGTCGACGTTGGCCGAATCTGGCTCGTCAGTGTGTCCAAGCAGATAGTCCGCGCTGACCCCGAAGAAAGCCGCGATATTGCCCACCAGTTCGAAGTCGGGCTCTCGATTCTTGCTGGCAGCCTCATATCCGGCAACCGTTGATCGGGACACCGAAATGGCCAGTGCGAGTTCCTTCTGGGTAACGCCGTGCTGGGCTCTCAGGCTCTTGAGCCTTTCAGCGAATGTCGCCATTCTTCACCCTCCACCAGCACCATAACACGGGTATGCTGGCCAGCCACGGGCCTTATAGGAACACCAATGCGCATTGGGCGTTGACACGGTGGCGCTAAGGAACTATAATGACATTGTGTGCCTGTTCCTATACGGAACTATACGGTGACGACTGTAGCCGGGTCTTGCCGGATGGAAATCAATGTGCAGCGCCTGTGGGTAATTATAGCTTACTGCTTTCCTTGGTGTTGCGCTAGTACCGGTCGCACAGAGTCGGGTCAGCGCTTGCGAACGGAGCGCGCGGTGTTGCTCTATGACATCCAGCCGACGCGGGCCGGGCTGGACCCGAACCGGGAGGTGACGGCTGTCGCGCGCGGCATCCCGAGTCAGCGGAGGTGAGGCGACACAGCATTACGCCCAGTACATTGCTCATGCGAAGGGCAGTTCAGTGGCAGAGGACTAGAGACGGGAGGGGTATTGGTATGCACAAGAGGATCAGGAAGTCACACTTCCTGATGGGTCTGATTGTTCTGTCTGTCATGCTTTGCGCGAGTTTGGGGGTGGCCCGCGGCCAGGACGCGCTCCCCATCGAGATGAAGGGAGGATGGCAGCCGGGGCCTGACACTTACCATCCGAGTAGGGTTATAGTGCGCTTCTCAGATGCCTTTACTACGAATAATGCCGTAGACTCCATACAGCGACTCGGATATTCAGTCTATGGAGTGGCTGATCTCAAACCCACAGCGGCATTTCCAAATGGAGTGAGATTCGGAATTATCGATCTTCCTCCAGAGGCAGACATAGATAACGCAATAACGAAACTTGCTGTGATGCCTGGGATCCTCTACGTTGAACGAGATGCGGTCTACTATCTTAGCAATCCACCGGTGATC
This sequence comes from Firmicutes bacterium UBA5389, assembly GCA_002409965.1. GTDB lineage: Bacteria > Bacillota > DTU025 > DTU025 > DTU025 > UBA5389. Next base: position 6,084 of record DHON01000088.1, on the reverse strand, counting down.
CCTGACGACCCCCTGTTCCCACTGATGTGGGGTCTGCACAACCATGACCTACCTTCGTATTACTGGGATCCCGATCTCGTAGGGGAGCCAGTGGATGATGCGGATATTGATATGCCTGAGGCGTGGAGCATATGCACTGGATCAGATGAAATCATAGTCGCGGTCGTCGATACAGGCATATACATAGATCACCTAGACCTTGCACCAAACATCTGGGTAAATGAAGCTGAGCTATATGGAGAGCCTGGAATTGACGATGATGGCAATGGATATGTTGATGACATACATGGCTGGGACTTTCATCACAACGACAATTCGGTCTTTGATCCTGACGATCGCAAGAGCAATGGCGAGCTGAATGACATCCACGGTACTCACGTAGCAGGTACTATTGGTGCCCTGTCGGACAATGCTCAAGGTGTGTCGGGAATAAACTGGAACGTGAGAATAATGCCACTTAAGGCCTTTGGTCCTGGTGGGGGCACTACATCCAATGCTATGCTTGCCTTGGAGTACGCCGCGAATAATGGCGCTGCTATTGCCAACTGCAGTTGGGGGGGAGGCAGCTACAGCCAAGCGTTGAAGGACACCATAGAAGCCTCCGGTATGCTGGTGGTATGCGCGGCAGGGAACGATGGAGAGAATACGGACATACACCCTCATTACCCCTCCAGTTACGATTCTTCCAATATCATCTCGGTGGCTGCCAGCGCCCAGAATGATGAGCCGTGCTATTATCCAGGTTGGTGGAGCACCAACTACGGGGAGAATACTGTTGACCTCTTCGCGCCTGGAGGCTACATAGCATCGACGGTGCCCCCCGATCCTCCACCATTAGAGCCAGGAGAGGCTTACGGGTTTGCGTATGGCACTTCGATGGCCACTCCTCACGTCTCAGGAGTAGCGGCGCTTGTATCTTCTTGCTATCCTAGTATGCCGCTTTACCCTGATGCCCCCGGCTGGCATGAAGGTAGCCCAACTGTTAAGGATCTCCTGCTTGACAAAGCAGATGTGAAACCAGCCTTCCAAGGCAAGTGCATGACCGGAGGACGGCTAAATGCAGCAGCAGCCTTGGGACTCGGCAGCGAGCCGATAATCATATCTGCCACAGCAACTCCGACGGCTGGAGCACCTCCGCTGGAGGTGGCTTTTTCAGCGGTTGCCATGACTCCTGTAGGCGAGATAACCGATGTCTGGTGGGATTTCGGCGACGGGACCGATATAGTTTCTGCATACGATGCGGTCCATACCTATAATGACCTAGGTGAGTATGAAGCTGCGTTCCATGTCGTTAATGACTCTGGCTTAGAGAGTGTTGCCATAATCCCAATCAGAGTATTTGTCCCTCCTGTTATCGAAGTGGACCCCGTGACTCTAGATGCTCAACTAAAGTGGGGAGAGACAATCGGCAGGTCTGTCATAATACGGAACACGGGAGAAGGCATACTGGAGTACTCAATATCCCTTGATTTTGTCGGTCTGGAGGGCGCTTCAGTACCTGAGTGGATAACAGTGACACCGATGCAGGGTACCGTGAATCCGGGTGAGTCCAAGAACCTGAATGTCACATTCAACGCCCACCAGCTGGCCAGAGGAACCTGGCATGCTAACATCGAGGTATCGAGCAATGATCCTCTATGCCCCAGAGTCGTTATTGATACGGCCCTTCATGTAAAGTCAATCATACTACCTACTATTGAGTCGATTTCTGCAGATCCATGGGCAGGAAAACCTCCGCTTGAAGTGCACTTTTTTGCTGTAGCCTATGATGAGGATGGGGAGATCACTTGTATCGAATGGGATTTCGGAGATGGCACTGACTTCCTCACCGGAGACTTATCGCCTAACCATGTGTACACAGAAGAGGGCGAATTCGAAGCTACACTCACCGTTACTGATGACGACGGACTGACTTCTGAGGCTACAACATTAGTGGTTGTAAGGCCGCAACCTCAAGCAGCCATAGAGCCAGCTGAGTTCAGACAAGTCATACGTGCGCACCGAACCCGTACAGATAAGCTCATGGTTACTAATACAGGTGATACCGATCTAGTATTTGCGGCAACCGTACAGAGCTCAAACACTTCAGCGTTTGAGATAACGGGAGAATCTGACACTGTCAGTTGGGCAACTATAAGCCCCAACGCTGGCACTGTTGAGCCAGGGCAGAGCCTAGACTTGGATGTCACCTTTGATCTGGGCTCCGTTTCGGACGGCCAGTTGACCGGTGAGGTCATATTTGAGGTCAATGACATTCGGGAGCCCAGAAAGACTGTTCCTATCACCATCGAAGTGACTCCCAATAGGGCTCCAGTGATTTCTGCTTGTGCGGTCAACCCGGCAATGGGCGCAGTAGAAACACTGTTCCAGTTTGTGGCGTCAGCGCATGACGCAGATGGAGAAATCTCTGACGTGTTTTGGGTGTTTGGCGATGGTTCACCGAACGTTCATCAGTTTGTGACAACACATTCCTATGCCGAAGAGGGCATATATACCGCGTCTTTTCATGCCATCGACAATGATGGATATGAGACTGCAAGTGAAGTGACGACTAGAGTAGAATTGCCACCTGTAGCTGGATGGACGCCAAACCAATTCAGCTTCCGTATGCCTCCTGGTAGCAGCAATTCTAGCAATCTGACTCTGACCAATGCAGGCACAGGTAATTTGGTCTTCGGAATGTCGACCATTGCCGAACTTCAATCTGCCGGTGAGAATCCAGATTGCGATTCCTCAGCTGGCCTGCCTAGCAATGTGGGCAGGGTCATAAAGAGTTGGCATGCGCCTGCGCCGATGGAGGTTATCTGGGGTGTGGCTGTGCATCCTCAAACAGGGAACCTGGTAATATCTGACAGAAACACGCGCAGAGACTACGTTGTGACCTCTGATGGCGAATTCACAGGCGTGAGCTGGCCGACTCCGTGGGCAGGTTCCACCCCCGTTGAATGGGCTGGGGGCATGGCTTTTGACAGGGAAGGACAGTATCTGTGGCAGCGCAGGGTTGGCGGAGACAATGGAATATACAAGCTTGAGGCAAGAACAGGCGACTTCGTGGGAAGCATCACCGGGGGCCCTTGGAGCATTGGGGACGATCACCGGGGCCTTGCGCACAACCCAAACAATGATACATTTTATGTCAGGGAATGGGAAGAAGGGGTTGTGTGTCAAATTAAGGGCGATAGCTGGAATTCGCCTGGGGAGGTCATAGATCAATGGGATCTCGATGTGCGGATTGCTGACCTTGCCTACCATCCTATAGCTGACGTACTAGCCGTTGTCACTTGTGACAGGCCTGACATGGTGTACCTAATTGATGCCGAGAGCGGCAGCATCATTGCCGAATTCTTGCATCCCTCTGCAGGAGATTATGAATGGGGCTATGTCGGGGCAGGGTGCGACTTTGATGTAGATGGCAACCTGTGGCTTACCTTCTGCGCGTATGGGGAGAATATTCTGTATCTCGTTGAGACAGGTCTGGGGGCTATCGGGGGTTGGCTAGGCTGGAATCCAAGAAGTGGAGAGATACCACCTGGCGGATCCATGGACATCACGGTAACAGCGGACGCGGCAAAGTTGAATCCAGGTAAGTATGCAAGCAACGTGGTTCTGGTTACAAACGATCCAGATAACCAATCGATCTCTATTCCGGTGATTGCTGACATTACCAAACTGCCAACTATCACCGAAGTCACTGTTAGCCCCAGCATGGGAGAACCACCTCTTGAAGTCTCGTTTCATGCAGCGTTTGAGTGTTCTGATGTTCCTGTTGCGAGCTATTGGTGGGACTTCGGTGACGGAAATAGTCTTGAAGCCGTTGATGCGGTGAACACCTATGATCTCCCTGGCATGTACACCGCTACCTTCACGGTTACTGACATGCTAGGCGGAAAGGCAGACACGAGCTTCTTGATAGACGTCAGGTGGTTGCCGCATGCCACGGTAGATCCTGAGAGAGTTGATGTTACCCTTCCTTCAAATGCTACGGTCACGAAGACCGTTACGATAGGGAATGTAGAAGGCAACTCTCCCTTGATGTTCTCCGCTGCGGCGAAACGTGGTGAGCGGCCTCTTATAGCTATGCCCGAGCGTATTGGTGTATCTACTAGCCCGGACGCAGTAACTGCAGAAGGCTTGTACGCACCTCTTGAATCGGAAATCGTTGAGAGGCTCACTTCAGCTGTCAAGTCGAGCGGGATGGGCGATGTGATTCTCTCGTGGCGTGTGCCGTTGCCGATTGCAAGACCATGGGGAATTGGATTCGATGAGTTCAATGAGACTCTATGGATATCAGATCCAGGGAGTATGGCTGATCATGTTGTCATGCCTGACGGCACCCATATGGGTATGATATTCGATACTCCTTGGGCAACTGCTTTCCCAGCTGACATGGCATATGATCGGAATCGCAGCCTGATGTGGCAGGTTAATGTACAAGGCGATAACGGAATCTATGCGTTGGATCCGGAGACTGGCGATGTTGTGATGAAGATAGCTTCTGGCCCTTGGACTGCCAAGTCGCAGAGGGGATTGGCATACAGGGATGATGACGACACATTCTACATTGGGGGATGGGTGCAGGATATCATCTATCGAATAAAGGGTCCGAGCTGGGATATGCCAGGTGAGGTTTTGGAGCAGTGGGCATTCCCTGTAGGGATAGCAGGGTTGGCGTGGCATCCTAGTGGAGTCCTATGGGTTTCGAGCAATGCTGATCCGGACATGATCTATGGAATTGATGCAGCCTCGCGTACTGTTGTTGCACAGTTTCCACATCCGTATGGTGGGTTCTATAGTGGAGCTGGGCTTGCTTTGAACCCAGACGGCAACTTGTGGGTTGTGTCTCCAAAGAATCATACGGTTTACTTAGTGAACAACGACATGCCAATTAGCCGTGGAATATCTATCCACCCTGTGGAAGGTATAGTTCCGGAAGGTCTGACCTTGGATGTCACAGTGACCATAGATGCAGCTGAGATCAACAATCCAGGGAACGACGTAAGAAGTTACCTAGAGTTCCTGACTAACGACCCTCTGCAACCAGCCCTTTACGTTGATGTTGATACTCATATTGAGGAGGAACCATCATTCGCTGAAGTGAACGTCAGTGAGCCTATCGGCGAACCTCCGCTTTCAGTAGTATTCGATGCGGTAGTTGCTCCTGGAGCTGGGCCTATAGCCGATGTATGGTGGGATTTTGGAGATGGCAGTCCAGTCGTACACGGCTTGCATGTAGAACATGTATATACCGAGGTTGGCACATATGAAGCGAGCATACATGCGATGGATGATAGCGATGTCGAAGTATCCCAGAGTATCATGATCACTGTTAAGTGGCTACCTTTGCTGGAGGTGCATCCTGAGAAGATACAGGAAGTAGTATCTTATGGCACGCCTGGCCAGCAAGATACGCTGTACGTTACTAACTCTGGGAAAGGTTCCATGGAGTTTGGCATCAGTGTTGTCGGCGACGGACTGAGCTCCGCAATCTCACTGAGCCACACCTCGGGGCTTCTGCTTCCTGGCAATGGTGATAGTGTATTGATTACTTTCGGCTCTTCTGAGTTGCCACCAGGCATCTACGAGGGAACCCTTGTTGTTACGTCAGACGACCCACGCAGACCTAAGATTGAGATACCGGTGATGCTAAAGGTAGATCTTCCTCCGGCCATCATGCTAATGGACCCGAAGGACGGTGACCGATGGACAGGCGAGCAGAAGATCAGGTGGACAGCATCGGACCCCGATGATGATGTCGATACACTTGCTATCGTCCTGTACTGGTCCCGTGACGGCGGAGAGTGGCACGAGATCGCGAAGGGCCTCGCCAACACCGGTTCCTACATGTGGAACACGGCGAGCGTGGGGCTGGGCGGGGATGCGTTCCGCGTGCGAATCGTCGCGACCGACCCCGCGGGCCAATCCGCGGAGATCATCAGCGAGCCGTTCACGATCATCAACGACGCGCCGACGGCGGCGTTCAGCTTCTCGCCGTCGCCCGTGACGGTGACCAGCATAGTGGAGTTCGTCGACGAATCGACCGACGATGGCGAGATCGTCGCCTGGCACTGGGAGTTCGGCGATGGA
>DHON01000121.1:1917-9549 GCA_002409965.1 Firmicutes bacterium UBA5389 | reverse complement strand
CAGCGATGTGGGTAATGCATAGACTCCACAACCCAGGGTTTGTGCAAACCCGGGGTTTTAGGACCCAGGCCGGCGGCGAAAAGCTCGTTGATCAAGCTACGATGCGCAACTGAGTCCGCGACTTTGACGGATCCCTTCCCACAACGGCCGAAGGGCCCCAAGGGGCTCCGCTTTTCATCAAATCGGTCCTTCTATCTGCTCGACTCTGTACAACCTGCGGCCTCGCCGATGAATGGCGCGACGACTTACTGCGAGCCACTTAGCACAGCCTGAATGTACTTGACCGCTCTCTCCAGCGCCTCATCGGGCCGGACCCAGAAGTCGGGCATATAGCCCCGACCATCGTAGTTGTATAGGTCTTCGCCAAGGGATATCAGGCTGCCGCATGATAGTTCCAGTCTGGAATTCGGGAGCAGGCACGCGCCGACATTCCCCGTGAACGTCGCGCCGTAGGTGTTTATGCCCACAAACACTACGTTATCGAGTTGGCGCAGCAATCCGACGAAGCTTTCGCCGGCGGAGTAGACATATGAGTCGATCAGCACAGCGAGGAGTGTATCGTTTTCTGCCCTCACGCTCTCGGCAGCAGATACCCGGCCCCAGCCAGGCCTGTCTGGATCAGCCATGCCCGCGAGCCACGATTGTACATCCGCCGACCCAGCCGAATCGTCGATCGCGGGCAGCTCTGCCCCCAGGGAAGACGCCGTGTTCTGGAGCATCTTCGCAGCTGTGCTCGTCACCAGCTGAGCGTCGAAGCCGGCTGAACACACATCGGCGCCGGAGAACCGCTTCACCCACTCCTCGGGATACCAGTCACTCCCGCCTTCGTTTGACCGCAGGTCGAGTATAACGGCCGCCGCTTCCCCGAGCTCGGCTGCGTCACGGACTAATGCATCAAGCCGCTCCACAGTATCAGGCAGCGGCATCAAGAATCGTGTAACCACCACTGGAATGCCTTCCACATGATTGAGCTGGTAGACCGGCCCCCCAACGATAGCGGAATCAACCACGTTAAGCCAGATGAACTCAGAAGAGCCATCGCTCCACTCAAGCTCAACGCATATGTCTCGGTCGGAGTCGCTTACAGCGCCGAGGCAGTAGAACACCCTTCCATCAGAGTCTATCGACGGTTTCATCCATCGTGCTGGATCTTCGCCCTCCACCGATACAGCCCATAGATCGGGCGTTCGACGCGCGTAGAACCTGCCGTCTCGTTCATCGAACTCCATATCGAACCTGGCAAAAAGCTGGTATTTGCGGCACATCGTCCTGCCGGCGATGGAGAAATGGCCGTCCTGGATGAAGCCGAGCCTCCGCTGAAGAATCGCCGCGAACTGACTAGACATGACGTTCGCTCCGCGGATGGCGTCTATATCTGCAAGGATGCCTTCCTTAGCCGCAAGGAACGCCTCATCCCCGCCGAAAAACCGATATCCTGCGTACCCGTACCTCAGCACTCCGAAAAGGAAGTCGACATCGTGCCGCGCTTCATCCTTCGAGACGATCCAGGGCACGCTTCCCGAGCCAGGTTTGCTGTAGGACAGAGACGCCGGATATGGCTCGTCCCAGAAGGCGTCGTAGCTGTACAACAGCTGTTCGAACCCCTCACGCGCTTCCGGTTTCAGGGTACCGGATTCCGCAGCGGCCACACCTCGCGGCATGACTGGCATCAGCAAATACCCGCAAATCACAGCTGCGGCCAAAACAGCACGAGCCCTACGGATTATCACGCATCTCGCCCCCTGTCAGCTCGGTGGCGTCCCCCATCGCCCGCCCATGTCACGGGAGTAAGTCCAGCCAATCACTTTAGGCGTCCTGCTTGCCCGCCACTACGAAAACCCTCGTCTTGGCTTCAGGCTCTTCCGTGAGCGCCTGTGGATCGGCGCCGTCGGCGAACGCCACACTCACAAAGCCTGCAGCCCTGAGCGCACGCTCGACCTGTCTGAGGTCAAACGCGGTCTCGGGCACGAGCTCCTCAAACCTATCGTACCGACCGTCCTGTGCCCTCAAAAACCCCGACAGCTTGGTGAAGGCTACCCTATTGGCTGCATCGTACACCGACCTGCTGACGATCATGGCTTCCTCGTCGTCCTGAACCGAGATGCCGTTCCATCGCGTCCTGAATGCCAGTTCAGTATTGAGGTCGAACAGGAACCATCCGTCATCCGCGAGAGACGCATAGACACAGCCGAAGCAGGCCGCGAGCGCATCTGGCCCCGAGAGGTGGTTAAGGGCGTCATATGTCGACACCGCGAGGCCGAATCCCCGGCCCACATCGAAATCAGCGGCATCGGCCTGAACGAAGCGCGCCGTCCCCGCCTCCACCCATTGCGCAGCGTTCGCCCGCGCATGGGAGAGCATGTAGGGTGAGCTGTCGATGCCGACTACAGTGAACCCGCGTTCGAGGAAATGCGCAGCGAGCTGCCCTGTGCCGCAGCACACATCCAGCATCGATCGGTTTCTGCTCGCCACAGACCTGGAGGCGTAGAACGCCTCAATCCGCGGCGCCGCCTGCTGCGCAAACCATGCCCAGCGCCGGTTGTACAGGTCTGCAAATACGCCTCCGTATGGTAGCTCGTTCGACATCAGTGGTTCCTCCCATCAGCCTGCACAGCCTGTATGTACTTGATGGCTCTCTCCAACGCCTCGTCGGGATGAACCCACAGGTCGGGCATGAGGCCGCGGCCATCGGGGTTAGCGAGGTCTTCGCATAGGGATATCTTGGTGCCGCACGACAGCCCGATTTTGGAGTTCGGGAGGATGAATACACCCACATTCCCTGCGAGCATCGACCCACAGGTGTTTGTTCCGACAACCACCACGTTCTCAATCTGCCGAACGTACTTGACGAAGTCCTCTCCGGCTGAGCCAGCGTAGGAGTCGATCAGCACGACCAGGAGTGTATCGGACTTCGCCCTTACGCTCCGAGTGATGGATATCAGGCTCCAGCCAGTCCTGTCCGGATCAGCCCCAGCAGCTTGCCATAATCGGACACTGAGTGGTCCCGAGGAAGTGCCGGCGGCGAACAGGTCCGATCCCGCGTACGACAAGTAATTCTCGAATAGCTTCCCGGCCGTGCTCGTCACCAGCAGAGCGTTGAGACTGGCCGAGCACACATCAGCCCCCGAGAATTCCCGTGCCCACTCCAAAGCGTACGAGCTGTTTCCACCCATATGCGACCTCAGGTCGAGGATGACGGCAGGAGCCTTCCTTAGCTTCCTCGCATCGCCCGTCAGCCTCTCAAGCTCCGACATGGTATCAGGCCGCGGTGTCAGACTACGATTCACGGCAACCGGAACACCGTCTACATGCCTCAGCTCGTACACGGGCCCACGCACACGGGCCGAATCAACCAGTTCGAGCTGAACAGATTCAGAAGAGCCATCGCTCCACTCCAGCTTGACGCATATGTCCACATCGGAATCGCTTACAGCGCCAAGGCAGTAGAAGATCTCTCCATCGCTGTCTATCGACGGCTTCATCCAACGCGACGGATCCTCCCCCTCCACGGCCGCCGCCCATGCGTCAGGCCTTTGACGTGCGTAGAACCTGCCGTCACACTCATCGAACTCCATGTCGAACCTTGCGAAGAACCTGTACCTGCGGCATATCTTCTTGTCGCCGATGGAAAAATGACCGTCCTGTATGAAACCGAGCTGTCGCTGAAGCAATTCGGCAAGCTGACCGGGATTAACATCCTCACCCGGGAAGTCTTCGATCTCTGCAAGGATACCTTCCTTAGCCGCAAGGAACGCCTCATCCCCGCCGAAAAACTGATACGCCCCGTATCCGTACTTCAGCACTCTGAAGAGGAAGTCTACATCTTGCCGGGCTTCGTCTTTCGGAATAAGCGAAAACGCGCATCCCAGATCCCATCTGTTGAACGACAGAGTTTCCGGTTGCGGCTCATCCCGGAAATCGCTGTATCTGTATAGCAGCCGTTCGAACTGCGCACACGCCCCGGGCTTCGCTGCACCGTGCCTGCGGAAATCGGCAACCCGAACCGCGTCCGGCAGAATCGATACCAGTGCGCATGTAACGACCATCGCTACAGCGAAAACCGCAACGGCCCTTCGGGTCATCGCACAACCACCCTCTTTTCTAGCAGCAGTCTCAGCGGTCGGCTCAGCGCAGGAAAAGCATTCGCCACCGCCTACCATATTCCCTCTCCGCTGCCGGTTCAACGCAATATGCTCACAACCGCAGGCCGCGCCAACCGGTGCAGGACTGCGCTTCGGCTAATCCCATTCCAGAACGCCGCCGGCGCGCTCCCGAGGCGCCAGTCCGGCCAAGGCCCAACATGCGGCGATGACGTCGAGGCATGCCATACTCGACACAGCGAACAGGCGCGCGTGGTGTTGGGCGCCCAGCATCCTATACCATACTGAAGACAAGACAAGAGGAGACATCGAGAGAAAGACAGCTACGTACCACGCACGCGTGTATAGCATTACAATGATGCCCACTACTCCGAAGGACGCCAGTGAGACCAGAGACGCGGTCACTAGGCTAGCAATGGTCCATTTCAGCGTGGGCAAGCTCAGCCCGCGCCCGATTACCGATATCCCGCCGATGTACAGGCCAAGGGCCAGGAAAGCGACGACATATGTCACAGCGAACACCGCCGATACCTTGGCCGCCCACACCGCCCTGGGAGTGACTCCCGAGCACAGGATCGGGATCATTGTCTTTCGGGTCTTCTCACGAGTCATCAGGTTCGATACGATGGAGGTGCCGGCGAACGTCATGATCCAGATCACGAGCAGCGGCATCTGCGCATTGGTTGCTGCGTTGAGTGCAGCTCTATAGGCGGCAGCCTCTGCGCCCTGCATATGAAGCGGGCTGGGTAGAGTCATCACGGGAATCAGTGCAAATCCCAGGGCGCCCAGGAGGCCCATGGCAATGTGCAGTCCGCCTGTGCGAAGGGTTTCCGCGATGTCCTTGCGCACAAGCGCCCGAAATGGGCCGGTGTTCATCCGTGATTCGCCTCCTCTTCCCCCTCGATGGCTGAAACGAACACGTCCTCGAGCGTGTTCCCCATCTCCCGGACCTCACGGAATTCGATGGAGCCCAGAGCCAACCTGCGCAGGACTTCGCCGGACTCGACGCCCTGAGCCATCGCCGCCTGGACTGTGTCCTCCGCGACCCATGAGTGTTCCGCGACACCCTTGATCGAGGCTAGAACCCTGTCTACAGAAGCGCGGCCCTGCCCCCGGGCAAGCGTGATCCGGATGAACGTCACATCCCTGGACTGCCGTAGGCTGGACACGGTGTCGTATGCCACGAGCCTCCCTTTGCTGAGAATGGCCACCTTCGAGCAAAGTTCCTCGACATCGGCAAGGCTATGAGACGAGAGCAGAACCATCGCACTCTGGTTCTGAGTGAGGTGCTTGATGAGATCCTTCGTGGCCCTGCGTGACTCGGGGTCAAGGCCAGAAATGGGTTCGTCCACTATGAGCAATCTGGGGTTGTGCATCAAAGACCTAGCGATGGCAAGACGCTGCTTCATCCCCTTGGAATACGCGGCTACTCGGTCGTGTCGACGATTCCAGAGGCCTACCGTCCTCAGCAGTTCACTGGCCCTTTGGCTCGCAACCTCTCGCGACGAGCCAAACAGCTCGCCAAAGAAGAGCAGGTTTTGGAGCGCTGTAAGGCCCTCATACAGGCCGTGTACATCGAGCGCCACGCCTGCCGCGCTGCCGACCTTGGGAAACTCCTCGGTCGCATCTGCCCCGAGTACAAGCGCCTTCCCGCTTGACGGCCTCAGTATCCCCAGAAGCAGCATGATGAGCGTGGTCTTGCCGGCGCCGTTGGGGCCGATCAGCCCGACCAGCTCGCCTGTGGGGACAGTAAACGATACATCAGTCAAAGCCTCGATGCGTCCGAATTGCCTTCCAAGGCCAATCGTCTCTATGGCGTATTCGGCCATAGTCAGACCATCTCCTCCTCTGCGAAATGGGAGTCTCTCCGGCCAGCTCCGTCCTCCCATATGTTTGCTGTACCGACAACGCGTCATGTCCTCGTGATCATCACACGTTCTTCGTATTGGGTGCTGAATAACCTCAGTCGAAAGGAATGCGGCCGGGCGCAGAGAACTCTGGTATTCGCGAAAGGACGTGAGAACCGAATGGGGTGACGGTCCGCGATATCTGGCTGCGCTGTAATGCCGCCGGACCGCAACAATCTGGAATGTGCGGCGCACAGCCTGAAGGGCCATATTATGGTTCAGAAAGCCAAGAGGCACTTTGTGAAGGATTGCGAGGATAGCCTCTTTGAACTGGAAGACTAGGCTCCAGATCAACAGTCGCGGGGCGCCCTATCGCCTGGGCGCTCCTCTACATCGAGCATGTTAAAGAGAAGACATGCATCGCCGGCGAATGCCGGCACTGCGCTCGATGCGTTGTGGCCAAACGCGCGTTTGCTTCCGCACCAACCTCCACGACGGGGAACAGGCGCCTATCTGCTGCGATAGCACCGATAGCGACTATTGCATCGAAAACCATTTGACAGCGCCGCGCGCTGATTCAGCTCCTCATCTTCGTCCGTAAAGAAAACCACACTATCAACACTTGGGTTCTCATCGAAAACCGTCTTCAAAGCCTTCGATAGAAGGACGGACGCAGCATGCTCGTCAGCAGAACCCGCAAACGCCATGCCAAATACCTCTGCCGCATCCGCATCTATGTTCAGAAACAAACCGCCGCTGATCTTGCCTTCTGTCTTCAGAGCAAAGACAGTCCATTGATCTATCTTCCGGCGCAAACGTTCAGTATTCCAGTAAATGTCGTTGAAGTGTGTCTCATGAAATCCGGCATACTCCTCGAAGTTGGTGCGGCCTATCCGCACAATCTCATGATTGGATGAATCCTGGTGTATGAACTGGTTTCTTCCAAGACGCATGTCCAAGCTCGCTTCAATCAGTTCATATCCGTTCAGTCGCAGGATCTTGGCAGCACAGGTGTTCTCCGCAGTGATACCAACGTAGGTCTCATATCCCTCGAAATTCGCGCGGAGATAGTTCACAAACGCACTCGCAACCGGATCGTGGTCTTCCGCCGTCACGAAAGCAGTTGTCTGCAGATAGTGCTCTCCGGGCTGGCAAAAATAGCACAATACGCCAATCAAACGTGCCCCTCGGAAACAGCCAAGCAGAGCTGCATTCTGCTCCTGCAGTCGCGCGAGATACTCCGTCCTCATCTCGTCCTGATTGTCAAACAGCGGATAGCTTCTGTTTGCTCGATCATCACACAATCGCCAGGTAAGCTCCACTGCAGTCTGTATTTCGTTGTGACCTGGTTCCCTTAGCGAAAATGTGTGCCGCTCCAATGATCAGACCCTCCCTGAAACTGAGAATGCCACAAGTGTCGACGATTCCAGAGGCCTGCCGTTCTGAACGGCTTACCGGCTCTCTGGCCAGCTCCATTCTCCCACATGCACATAATGTTCACAACGGGGCCCCGAAATCGGGGCGCAGGCACCTTGTGGGGCGTGCGGGCCGCCGGCGCAAAGGGGTGCGCCGCGGCCCGCGCTCTGTAGCTGGCAGTGCGATGTGGGAAGACTGTGGGCGGATTTTGCTGCGAATCGGGGCCATCGGCGAGTGTGGTGAACCTGTGTCTTTCTGCACAGCCTTGG
>DHON01000121.1:0-1603 GCA_002409965.1 Firmicutes bacterium UBA5389 | reverse complement strand
TGGGAGGACTTTGCTGCGAATCGGGTCCATCGGCGAGTGTGGCGAACCTGTGTCTTTCTGCACAGCCTTGGTGCGTAGCCTGGGCAAAATGGCTCAGGCGGTTGACATAATGTTCACAACCGGGCCCCGAAATCGGGGCGCAGGCGCCTTGTGGCGGGTTAGTGTCTTAGGTGGTGGTGTTAATCCGGCAGAAGGGTCGTGGGGGATTGACGCAACAGCTGCCAAGTGGTTCTCTTCAGGTGTAGGTAAACACAATCTGAGGAGGTAACCATAATGACAGCTGCCAACAAGAATGTATCACTTCTGGAGGCTCTTCGCCAGATGGGCGCGGACAGGGATGCGGATTTTCTCCGAGACGGCACCTGGCTCCTAACTCAAAGTCTCATTGAACTGGAGGCTACCGAGATGATCGGGGCGTACAGGTACGAGAGAACGCCTGAGAGGTTTACCTCCCGGAACGGGTACCGGGATAGGCAATGGGATACGCGAGTGGGCAAGCTGGACCTGAAGATCCCCAAGGTCAGGGAAGGGACGTTCTTCCCCAGTTTCTTGGAGCCTCGGAGGATGGCGGAGAAGGCTGTAGTGTCAGTAGTCCAGGAGGCCTACGTTCACGGCGTCAGCACACCCAAGGTGGATGACCTGGTGAGAGCGCTGGGTTTGGACGGCATCGACAAGAGCGAGGTTTCCAGGATCGCAAAGGAGCTGGATGATCAGGTCAACATGTTCCTGAACAGGCCGCTCGAGGGGCCTTACCCGTATGTATGGCTGGATGCGACGTATCTGAAGGTGAGGCATGATCATCGCGTCGTGAGCAAGGCATTGGTGATAGCGCTGGGCGTCAAGATGACCGGCGAGCGAGAGATACTTGGCTTTGCCGTGGGTCCGTGTGAGAGCGAGCCATTCTGGCGTGAGTTCCTCAAAGGCTTGGTGGCCAGGGGACTGTGCGGAGTGAAGCTGGTGATGAGCGATGCCCATGAGGGGCTGAAGAAAGCTATCCGGGAGGTTCTGCTTGAGGCGTCATGGCAAAGGTGTACGGTGCATTTCATGCGTAATGCGTTGTCCCACGTGCCCCGAGCAGCTCAGCAAATGGTTGCGGCCTACGTCCGGACGATCTTCGCCCAGCCCGATCATACGGCGGCCAAGGCCCAGCTCGGACAGGTCGGGGCTAGTCTGGAAGGCAGGTTTCCCAGGGTTGCACAGATGCTCTACGAGTGCGAAGAGGACATCCTGGCGTACATGGCGTTTCCAAAGGAGCATCATAGGCAGATCCATTCGACAAACCCTCTCGAGAGGCTGAACAAGGAGATCAAGCGATGGGCCGATGTCGTAGGCATCTTTCCCAATGACGGCTCCGTGCTCAGGCTCCTTGGATCGGTGATGATAGAACAGAACGAAGAGTGGATCGTATTGCGCAGATACTTCAGCCAGGAGTCCATGAGCAAGCTACTGCCGCCGGCCGACACAATGATAGCCCTGCCTGTGGTTGAATAAACATCGGCGCATCCTGCAGGGCACCCGAACAGGCTGAGCCACGATCACGGAATCGCATGAGGCACAGCGCCGCCGCCGGCAAGGAGCCCCTCATGTGGCTCCTAGGCGGCGG
>DHON01000101.1 GCA_002409965.1 Firmicutes bacterium UBA5389 | reverse complement strand
GAAAGCGACTCTGGTCCGACTTATGCGGTGAACGGACCAAACGGGCGCATCGCGCAGAGACTTGTTGAGAGCTACTTAGTTGGCAGGTCAACCCCTTCGGGACGCGAATAATCGTGTCAGAGGGGGTTTTTCGCTTGAACGGCTTCGCTGAATCGGGTGAATCGGTCGACCTCTGTTTCGTCCACGCGGCCGACATCCACCTCGACTCGCCTTTTGCCTCGATTAAGCTGGATTCGCCGGAGGCGGCGGAGGCTTTCGCCAGTGCCGCCAGAGCGTCGCTTCAAGCTATCGGTCAAGTCTGCATCGATCAGGGCGCGCGCTTTTTGGTGTTGTCGGGGGATGTGTTCGATGCTGAGCAGCGCAGTCTGAGGGCGCAGCACGAGCTGTGGACGGTCCTCGGCGGTCTGGCGGAGCACAATGTGCATACCTACATCGCATGGGGCAACCACGACAGTCTTTCCGGATGGCGATCCGCTTTCAGCTGGCCGGACGAGGTCCATTTCTTCGGGCCCGAGGTCTCCACGTATCCTGTCATCGCGCGCGGACGCGAAGTGGCCCGGGTCAGCGGGATCAGTTACCCGCAGCCGGCGGTGGGCGAGAACTTGGCTCTCATGTTCAGCAAACAGCCCGGGGACCCCTTCACCATCGGGGTGCTCCACTGCAATGTGGGCGGCGACCCGGCGCACGCCAACTACGCGCCGTGCAGTCTGGCCGATCTTGCAGCCTCGGGCATCGACTACTGGGCGCTCGGGCATGTGCACCAACGCAGTATTATCTCCGAGGAGGGTCCGGCGGTTGTGTATCCTGGATGCGCGCAGGGGAGGAACCCGCGCGAGACGGGACCGCACGGGTGTTTCGTGGTGCGGGTGAGGGTAAGCGCGGGTGGGGTAGGCGGCGCGGGTGGGGTGGGCGGCGCGGGTGGGGTAGGCGGGAGCTGCGACTGTGGTCGGCTGTCTGTGGAATTCGTGCCCACCGATGTCATCCGATGGCATGTGCTGGACATCAGTATCGACGGCATGTTCACGGTGGACCAGCTCATCGAGGAAGTGCGAGGCGGCATGGCGCGGCTGGCCGCATCGTCCAACGGCAGATCGTGCGCTTTTCGGGTGCGTCTCTTCGGCAGAGGGCCGGTCCATAGAGAACTGGCCCTGGACGGGCAGGACGCGCTTTTGTCGGCGGCCAGAGAGTCTGTGTCGTACGGCGAAAGATCAGATTGGGTCGAGTGTGTGCAGGATTTCACAGGGCCCGATGTTGACAGGGACGCGCTGCGGGCAGGCGGCAGCCTCATATCCGACTTCCTGTGCCTTGTGGATGAGGCGCGATCCGATCCGGCCCTCCTGGCGCAGATACGCAACGCGCTCCAGACGAAGCTGGCGCGGCCGCGGTTGGCCCGCATGGCGCGTGGCCTGAGCGATGGAGAGCTCTTGCAGATCATCTCCAGGGCGGAATCGCTTGCGCTCGACTTGCTCTTGGAGGAGGCTGATTCATAGCCATGCGGATACGTGAGGTCTACATAGACGGTTTCGGCATCTTCCACGACTTTCGCATCGTGGTCCCCTCCGGCAATCAAGGCGTGGTGCTTTTCACCGGCGCCAACGAGGCCGGCAAGACCACGCTGATGTCGTTCGTCCGCGGTGTGCTGTTCGGTTTCGAGGGTGAGGCATCGCGCCGCTTCTACGCGCCTCATAGGGGCGGGCGCCATGGCGGAAGCCTCGAAGTGGAGATGTTCGATGGTCGTGTGGAGCGGATTCAGCGGTACGCTGAACGCGGGCAGTCGCGTCAGCCGGCGCCGGAGGTGGGCAATATGTCGAAGGCGCTGTATGCCAATGTGTTCGCCTTCGGCCTGGCGGAGCTGGCTGCGCTGTCGTCTCTGGGCTCCGATGATGTGCGGTCCAGAATCTACAGCGCCGGCGCCGGGCTGGGCACGCGGTCGTTGCCGGAGGCCCGCAGGAAGCTGGAGTCAAAGTGCGAGTCGCTCTACAAACCCAGAGGCCGCACGCCTCTGATGAACGCCGCGCTCGCAAGAGCGGACGAGCTGGACAGGCGTGTTGCCGATCTCGACCGTGATCCTGCCGTGCATGCGCGTCTGCTCCGCGAGATCGGGGAGTACCAGGTCCTGCAGGCCCAGACGAAAGAGTCCTTGCGCAAGGCCAGGGAGGATCAGCAGTGGTATGCCAGCCTGGATTCGACTAGGCTGGTATGGGAGCGGCTGTGCCAGGCAACGGCGGCTCTGGAGAGGTTTGGTTCAGAGGACGGTAGTTGCAGTGGACTGCTGGGACAGGCGGGCGCGATCCGCGAGCTTGAGCTCAAGCTGGACAGCTATCTGGGCGTTGCCGCGTCGATTCCGGGACTCCAAGCGGAGGCAGACGCTATGCGCGGCGATCATCGGCGACTCCTCGGAGAGCTCGGCCAGGGCTGGGATGAGCGGGCTGTGGCGGCGTTCGACACATCGCCCGGGGTGGACGAGACTGCGCGCCAGATGCGCAACGCTCAGGAGGCGCTGGCCGGCGCGGTGGAGCGGGCGCAGGAGGCGCTTCGGGCCCGGGGTGAGGCGGCGTATGAGGCAATGCGCCAGCATGACCGGCTTAAGCAGGAACTGGAGCGAGGCCGCAAGCCCAGCTACCCCAATCGGGCGGCGATTGAGTCCAGGATAGAGGGTATAGGCAGGTGCCAAGCGCTGCTTGGGTCAGTGTCTGCCGCTGCCGCGCGAGCTGAAGCGGCTGGGCAGCGCGCCGTCGATGCGGCTCGCGAGGCTGCGGAGCGAGCTGAGGCTGCCTCTCAGGCGCGGGGCCGGGCGCAGACGTGGCTGGCGCCCGCTTTGATCGGCGTTGGTTCGGTATTGGCGGCTTTGCACAGGCCAGCTTGGGCGGCATTGCTCATCATAGTGGTGGGCACCGCGGCCGGGGTCGCGATTGCGCGAAACTCGCTTAGCCGGGCGCGGGCGGCGGGCGCCACGGCCGAGGCTGCTCGGGAGCGCGCAGGCGAAGCTCGTGCGCAAGAGGAACAGTTGGCCGCGGCGTATCGATGGGCCGTGGAGGAGCTGGAGGCTGCCAAGGCAGAGCTTTCGCGGACGGAGCAGAATGAGGACGCGGGTACAGGGGCCGGGGCGGACTCGCAGGCCGCGACTGTAGATGAGGCCCAGCTGGCCAGGCAGATGGAGCGTGCCAGGCAGGATCTGATGGACTGGGACGCTTTTGCCCGCGCGGCGCGGGATCTTGAAGACGCTGAAGGCGCGCGCGAACGGGCCGCGGCGGATTTGGATACTGCCCGGGAAGCGCTGGAGGCTGCGCGAGCGGCTCTCACGTCCGAGCGCGACAAGTGGCGCAGGTGGCTTTCGGACAGGGGCATCGATCCCGTGTTCAGTCATGACGGGGCGCTGCAGACTATCGAGCTCATCCGCCGGGCCAAGGCTGCGCGCGAGCGGGTCGCCCAGGCAGCGCAGCGATTGGAGGCGGCGCTTGGGCGCGCCGGGGACTACGAGGACGCTGTGGGCCTGGTCCTGGCGGTGCTGGAAATGCCGTCGGCGGGGGAGGGCAAGTGCCAGGCAGCGGTGGACAGGTTGGTCAAGTCGAGCGCCGAGGCGCAGGAGCAGGCCGAGGCGCGCAAGCGCGTGGCCTCTGAGGTGCAGGATCTCCAGGCCCAGCTGGACTCGGTCTTTCCTGCATCGGCGCGGGCCCGGGCGCGCGCCGACCACTCGTCTCACACTGCAGTCGAAATCAGGGCCGTTCTCGAGGAGGCCGCGAAGCGCGCAGAGGAGCTGGAGGCGAAGGCGGGGGAGCTGGATCGGAAGCTCGGGTCGCTGGGCCAGGCCAAGGAGAGCTTGGAGCGGCGGGACGAGCTGGCCCGGGCAGGCGCCGAACGGGCGTCTTGCGTGGGCGAGCTCGATGCTATGCTGCGGGAGTGGGCTGCGCATCGCGTGTGCCTCGATTTGCTGGACCAGGCGTGCGAGAAGTACGAACGCGAGCGCCAGCCGCAAGTAATGCAGGACGCTTCGGCCGCTCTGGGCCAGATGACCGGGGGGCGCTGGCCGTCGATCATTGCTCGTGTGGCCGGCCTGGAGTCGCTGGATGTGGTGGGACCGGGCGGTCGCGCCTACCCTAACGCCAGGCTGAGCTGCGGCACCGAGCAGCAGCTCTACCTGGCTGTCAGATGCGGTCTGGTACGCGAGTACTGCTCGCACGCCGAACCTATGCCCGTCATGGTGGACGATGTGCTCGTCAATTTCGACCCGGCCCGCTCTGCCGCGGCCGCACACGTGCTGGCCGAGCTGTCCGATGTGTGCCAGGTGTTGGTTTTCACCTGTCATCCCCACACGGCGGAGCACTTCAGGCAGACCGGGCTGGTCGCCGCGGAGTTTGCCCTGGAAGCGCCCGGTGCATAGGTCACTTGTCGAACACGCCGTCAGGCGTTCGAGCCGCCAGCGCCATCGCTCTGCTTGGCGCGAAGGCGGACGTAAGGCCGTGCACCGCATGGACGTGCGCTTCGGCTTCCTTGGTGTTCATCTCGATGGAATGCGTGTGTTCAGCGCTCGTGGCGATGGAGGGCGCGGTCCATCCCTTCATCTGATGCGCGTGGGGGCTCTTGCCCGTCTCAGTGGCGCCCAGAATCCTGTGGATGTGTCCTCCAGATCCGGGCCACGGAGGCCCGGTGACCAGGCTCAGCTTGTGATTGTGCCCTGCTTGCGCTACCGTGGTCCCAGATATCTTGTGCACATGCTTGCGGAAACCGCTCACTCCGAAACTGTGCTCCTCCAACTTCGAAAGCCATGATTCCAGCAAGTCCGATCACCTCGCTACATGTTATACCCCCTTGGTATCAGGGGTGTTGTGCCGCGAGGCACATACAGGATAATGCGGATGCGAGGCGAATACTGGCTCCAAAGGAGGCTTGGCCAATGCTTTCCGAATTCGACAAGGCGCTTGACAGAACCAACACCAATTGTGAAAAATGGGATAACCTCATGGAGGTGTTCGGGCGGGACGATGTCGTACCTCTCTGGGTGGCCGACATGGACTTCGCATCGCCCCCAGAGATCGTAGCGGCTCTAGCTGAGCGGGTGCAGCACCCCACCTACGGATATACCTTCGCTTCCCAGTCGCTGCGCGAGGCGGCAGCAGGATGGGTCGAGCGGCGCTACGGCTGGGAGATCAGCCCCGAGTGGGTTGTGATCACTCCGGGTGTGATTCCCGGTCTCGCAATGTCGGTGCTTGCATACACTCAGCCGGGCGACGGCGTGATCGTGCAGTCTCCTGTGTACCCTCCGTTCTTCGAGGTGGTGGAGGACAATGGCCGGCGTGTGCTCAACAATGAGCTGAAGATAGTGGACGGCAGGTACGCCATGGACTGGGACGATCTCCAGGCTAAGCTGGATGACGGCGCGAGGCTGGTGCTCCTGTGCAGTCCGGCGAATCCTGTGGGCAGGGTGTGGACCGACGACGAGTTGGCGAGGCTCTCAAGCATGTGCGCACCGCGCGAGGTGATTGTGGCGTCAGACGAGATACACTGCGACATCGTCTACCCGGGCGCGATGCACATTCCCTTCGGATCGGTGGGCCAGGGCGCGGCCAACCGGTCGGTTACGCTCATGGCGCCCAGCAAGACCTTCAACGTTCAGGGTCTGGCTACATCCATCGCGGTCATCCCCAACGAGCGCCTGAGAGATCGTTTCGTCCGGGTCCGGACGGGCCTGGGCCTGGGCCAAGGAAACGTGTTCGGGCTTGCGGCCTTGGAGGCGGGGTATGGGGAAGGCAACGCTTGGCTGGACCGGGCTGTGAAATACCTCGAGGGCAACCTGCGGTACCTTCAGGATTTCGCCAAGTCGCGTCTGCCCGGGATCACAGTGGCGCCTGCTGAGGGTATGTATGTTGTGTGGATGGATTGCCGGCGGCTTGGACGCAGGTTCGGGCTGGACGCAGACGGCCTGGGCGACTTCTTCGTCAACCGCGCTCGCGTGGGGCTGAGCGACGGTCGCATGTTCGGGCCCGGGGGCGAAGGTTTCTTCCGCATCAATATCGGCTGTCCCCGCGCCACACTAAAGGAAGGACTGGAGCGGATAGCAGAAGCAATAGCCTTGGGGCCGTAGCCCTGCGGCGGCGGCGCTGCGGCAAACTGGGCGCCGATGGCGTCGATAGCGTCGATAGCGTTGACAGCGTTGACAGCGTTGATAGCGTTGACAGCAAGATAGGCTGGGAGGTGGATAAGGTGGGTCAAGAACATCCTAAGCTGGCCATTGTGCTCCACAGTCACCTGCCGTGGGTGATGGGGAGCGGCACGTGGCCGTTCGGCGAGGAATGGATATACGAGATCGCGTGGAGCTGCTACATGCCTTTGGTGAGGTGTTTTCGCAACCTTGCGCGCAGAGGCATATCCGCAAACGTTACTCTTAGCATCACGCCGGTGCTGGGGCAGCAGTTGGCGTGCAACGCGTTCAAACGGGGTTTCGTGGACTATCTGGAAGACCGTCTGCGCCGGGTGGCCGAGGACCGCGCCGCGTTTCTGGCGGATGGGCGCACCGAGTTGGCCAGGCTCACTTTCTGGATGGAAGACCAGGTCAAGCTGGCCCTCTCGGAGTTTGAAGGCATGCAGTACGATCTGCCGGGCGCTCTTGGGGATCTCGCGCGGGAGGGATCCATTGAGCTTGCAACGTCCGCCGCAACCCACGCCTACCTGCCGTTGCTCAAACACGACAAATCCAGGCGCCTTCAGGTGCGCATCGGTCGCATCATGTTCACTGAGGTTTTCGGGGTGGAGCCCCGGGGCTTCTGGTTCCCCGAGTGCGCTTACAAGCCAGGCCTGGAGGAGTTCGTGGCCGACGAGGGCTATGATTACACCGTGCTCGATGCCATGGCGGTACAGGGCGGGCGCGCCATGAGCCACTACGGCGAGAGCACGCGGGTGGTTCCGCCCACCGGTCGGCAGGTGGACCAGCTCTACAGGTGTCGCGATTCCAGCCTGGTCATCTTCCCCCGCGTTCCTGAGCTGTGCGCGCAGGTGTGGTCGAAGTGGACCGGATATCCCGGCGATTTCGCCTACAGGGAGTTCCACAAGCAGAACCCTCGCTCCGGCATGAGGTATCACAGAGTCACCGACTCAGTCGGCGACCTCAAGACCAAGCAGCCCTACGACCCGGTAGCCGCAGCGGCGCGCGCCCGCGAGCATGCGGCGCACTTCGCGGCGCAGGTGGAGGCGGCCGCCGCTAGGTCTGCGGCACAATCGCCCGTCCTTACCACCGCATTCGACACCGAGCTTTTCGGGCACTGGTGGTTTGAGGGCCCGGTGTTCCTGGAGGAAGTGTCGAAGCTTCTATCGCGATCCGACAGAGTGAAGCTGGCCACGTGCTCGCAGATACTTGCGGATGCTGGCGGTGCGGCGGGCGGCGCGGCTGGC
>DHON01000036.1:506-4240 GCA_002409965.1 Firmicutes bacterium UBA5389 | reverse complement strand
ATGAACCTCCCACCCTGCCACGCTACTTTTTTAAACATTAGCCTCGATGGTCTCGGTCCCAACCTCGGCGTCGAAGCAGGCGATGAGCCGGTTTCCGTCCACGAGGAAGCACTCCCTTCCGCCGAGCTCCCGCCTCTCTATCCTGGCGGAGTACGGAATGCGGAACTTCGGGAGCACCTCAAAGAGGAGGTCCTCCGGCGTCCTGTCGAGCTTCACGTTGTCCGCCAGGGAGAGCAGGTCCATCTGGTCCGTCTCGCCAGGTGTGCGGTAGGTGTCCTCCATGTTGGAGGAGTCTATGCGCAGCACGCGGAAGCCGACGTCGGGGACGGGCCTGGGCTCCTCCCCGAGCTTGAGCTGGCGGTTTGCCTCCTCGACCTCGGCCCTTATCTTCGCGCCCGCGCGGCGGATGCGCTCCTCGCCGATGTCGCAGATGGTCTTGTACCCAGCTTTTCCGGCCACAGAATCAGAGGGACATTCCTCGGGAAATTGAACAAGGACACAGCGTCGAGTACCACCGTCTGCTGCATTGACACGCATAACAGCTTCAGCAGTGGTTGCAGATCCAGAAAAGAAGTCAACAATAAAGGCATCGCTATCATTAATGCACTGAATAAGCTTGCCTATCAATCTCGTCGGTTTAGAAAAGTCGAATACGTTCTGAGTCCCAAGAAGTTTATGCAGCTCATCGTTTGCATCTTCATTCGTACCCCAACCCCCATTATTCAAGTTGTCGTCATATGAATAGCGCATGAGCGCTTTCCCATCAGCGCCTACTCTACTAAGAAGATCCTTGAGCATCTTGATGCGGTCATCGTTGACGATTCGTCGGATATAACAATCCTGAGTAATGTATATTTCACCTTTCTGCGAAAACGTATCTAGTTTTTCCTGTCCATAAATCCAATTTGAATCAACAGATACGTCATTAACGAGGATCCCATCCACTATCTCAGCCTTATCAAGATAGATAAGTTCCATATTGCCGGAGCTATATCTTGTATTAGGCTGGATTGTAAAGGTGCGAGAGCGCGCCTTGCATGGAGTTCCTTTGTGAATAACACGCACTCCCCTTGCATTCGTAGTCTTTATGCAGGGATAGGTTTCTGGCTCATGGTTCACTTCACCGACCAACCCATTGAAAACGGAAATGTTCTTCGCGTATACGAGAATGTATTCCGTCATATTGATATAGTTCTTACTAAGAAAGGCTCCCTTCTTTTTCTTCTCCCACGTAAGCTGTGCAACAAAATTTGTAGCACCAAATATTTCTCGGCAAATGCAATTTAAATTGGTCAGCTCATTAGAATCGATACTGATGAAGATGGCGCCGTCGGCGGATAGCAGGTCCCTCGCCAGAACGAGCCTGGGATAGATCATCGAGCACCAGTCAGAGTGGAAGCGGCCGTTGGAGTCGGGGTTGGCCACGAGCCTGCCGCCGTCCCCGTCGTAGTCGCCACTCACGGCGTCGTACTCCTCATGGGTCTGCGCGAAGTCGTCGTCGTAGACGAAGTCATGGCCCGTGTTGTAGGGCGGGTCGATGTAGATGAGCTTCACCCTCCCTGCGTAGGTCTCCTTCAGGATCTTGAGCGCGTCGAGGTTGTCCCCCTCGATGTAGAGGTTCTTGGTCGTGTCCCAGTTCACGGACTTGTCAGGTTCAGGGCGCATAGTCTTCCAGACGGGGCGTCTCGCCTCGGCCTTGGCCTCAGCCTTGCCGGGCCACGTGAACTGGTATCGCTCTCGCTGGCCTTCGGCCCCATCGCCCAGGAGCTCATGAAGGGCATCGTAGTCGACAACGTGCCTCGGCGTGCCGTCAGCGTCTGCGACCTCAGTCATGACCTCGGGGAAGAGGGCGGCAATCTTCTGAATGTTCTCCTCGGTGCCGTCGGCCGTACCAGGCTGTATCTTTTCCATCGATGATCCTTTCACTTAGAACGGAATGTTGGAATCTGAGTCCCGGGGGCATACCTCAGCCTGAGTCTTAAACAGTATCGAGGAGGCCTCGCTGGGAAGCGAGTCGAGCTTGGCTCCAATGAGCGCTGCCCACTGCGGAATCTGCGTCCCATAACCGACCGCATCTTTGAATCTCTTGAAGAGGTGGAGCCCCTTGGTGCTCTTACCAACCTCCCCAATGCCGAGGCTATTCTCTAGCATCTTGGTAAAACCAAGGTACTGGTCATGCACATAGCCATCGGGAAAGTCGTCCGTGCAATTAAAAAGTGAGAGAACGGCATGATTTGCGTCAATGGTGTGCTGCTCGTCTTTTGTGCCCTTGTTCTGCAAGTCACCGTCGAACAGGATGAAGCAGGGAATGCCGAACTCACTATATAGCCGATAAAAACGGTCCAGCTCGTTCTTCCCACCGCAGCGAACGATCGAGATACCTTTATCGAGATAGTCGTATCCAATCTGGTCAAAGCAATATGGGACGATGAGCGATTCGCTCTCTCCCTCGACGAGCAAGATCTTGGACGCAAAGAGCGCCTCGGCGGCCTTCTGGGAGTCACCCGTGTTCTCGAAAGCGTTCCGATACTCCATCATCAGCTGCTCTTCGTCCGTCTCGATACCGGGGTGTCTCACTTTGAGATCACTTATAAACTTTGCCGGATCTGCTTGTCGGACATAAGTGCCGCGCTGAAAGTCCTTGCGAACCATGTAAATCTGATCAAAATGCCCTAGGTCCACGAACTCGGTGGAGTGGGTGGTGAGGAATACCTGAGTTCCAGAGTCTGCAACCTCTTCAATCACGCGATAGAACTTCCTGCGCGCTTGCGGATGGAGGTACAACTCGGGCTCGTCGATAAATATAGGAGTTTGATTACGAAGTTCAAGCTTTGAGTAGGCGCGCAGAATGGCAATGGTTAGGCTGGCCTGAACGCCCATGCCCATGTCAGAGGCCCTCATCTGGACTCCTGATCCTTGTTCGGTCACGTAAATCTGAAGCGTCTTGAAGAGGTTCCAGGGATCGTATGTGCTCAGGTCTATGGCAAGGTCGCTCGGTGAGCAGTTAAGCTGATGCGCGGTCTCTTCCTGCAGGATGTCCTTCAATTCCTCCATAAGGTTCGTGCCATCATCAGCCTCGACCGAGAAAAGGATGTCGTCGCGAATCGATTTCATTTTGCGTTTGTAGGCTTCGGCCTTCGTCACTTCAGTGCCGTCGCCAATCTGCAAACTCTGATCATAAAGCCGCGAATTAAAATCCTTGAGCATTCGGCCAAGGAGTGTCCATTGGCTCGATGCAGGATTATCCCTCATGCGACGGTCGGGTCCGATTGATGCGGCTACATACCGATCACGAACGTCACCGTTGGCATAGCTGCCATTTAGATTCAGTCCATGTCTCTCGTTACCCCGATAGTCAACCCACGTGGAATCAAACGAGAGGGTATTTCCATCATCGAACCGCATTGCGATTTTCAGTGGCTGGTCATCTTGGCCGTTATAGAAGTCTGACTTGTCAAGTCGGTTCAGCATGGGATATGTAGGGCCGAGCAGGTACTCCATGGCTGCCATGATGTTGCTCTTCCCAACGTTGTTGGCACCGATGAAGACATTGATGCGAGGGTTAAGATCAACGTGAAGTTCCTTGATGCTCTTGTAGTTAGTGATGTCTAGATGCTCAATCTTCAATTGGCCCTGCCTTCCTTAAGCCGTCGTATCTCTTCCCGCAGCTCGTTTTCCTCGTCAAAGAGCCGGTTGCGGCGAGCGAACTGCTTCTCTTTCCTCCGCTTGGCGCT
>DHON01000036.1:0-278 GCA_002409965.1 Firmicutes bacterium UBA5389 | reverse complement strand
TCCTCTCGTCCGTGGCGTGGCGCTCCTCGACCGTCTCGCCCGCGCGTCCCTCGTCTCCATAGGCCACCTGCGACGCCATGAGGTCCCAGGTCTGGTCCATGCCGCCGGGGTTGAGCTTGAGCTTGAGCTCGCCGACGTCCTGCCAGGGCCCCACGACGAGGCTCCCGAGCAGCACCGCGTTTTACCCCTTTCCGCCCCTGGTGCAGACGAACACCAGCCTGTGCGGGTTCGAGCGGGCGATCGCCGCGAGCGCGGCCTCGGGCACGGCGTCCCCCTTG
>DHON01000069.1:11475-11665 GCA_002409965.1 Firmicutes bacterium UBA5389 | reverse complement strand
CAGGCGGTTAACATAATGTTCACTATGTTCACTTTGGGGCCCGAGATCAAGTCGCGATGGGCGCGCGGGCCGGTGGCGCGAAGAGAGGCGCTGGGGCCCGCGCCTAGTAGATGGGGCTCGCGTCTCGTAGCTGGAGCTTGTGTGTGGGAGGAACTTGCTGCGCGTCAGGGTCGTCGATGGGTGGCGCGAA
>DHON01000069.1:11050-11210 GCA_002409965.1 Firmicutes bacterium UBA5389 | reverse complement strand
CAGGCGGTTAACATAATGTTCACTTTGGGTCCCGAGATCGAGTCGCGATGGGCGCGCGGGCCGGTGGCGCGAAGAGAGGCGCTGGGGCCCTCGCCTAGTAGCTGGGGCTTGTGTGTGGGAGGAACTTGCTGCGCGCTAGGGTCGTCGATGGGTGGCGCGA
>DHON01000069.1:568-10758 GCA_002409965.1 Firmicutes bacterium UBA5389 | reverse complement strand
GGCGCTGGGGCCCGCGCCTAGTAGCTGGGGCTCGCGTCTCGTAGCTGGGGCTCGCGTCTCGTAGCTGGGGCCCGTGTGTGGGGAAGTGGCTTTGCGGCATGGTCCTATAGCGGTGCCGGGGTATGGCAGGACATGTTATAATAGAATCTGCCGTGGCCCCGAACTGGGGAAGTATGGGCGTACTCAAATGGGCTGTAGCGGCGATTAAGAAAGGCGGAGGTATGAGAGTTGAAGAGACTGGCGTTGACGGTGTTGGTCGTTTCTCTTCTGGTTTCTGGTCTCCTGGGCGCAGTCGCGGCTGTAGGAGACGCAGAGGAGACCCTCCTTTTCAGCGGCAAGATCGCTGCAGTGGACAAGTACGGCAATGTCATGACTGACATCAGCCCGGAGATGGTTGCGGCTTCGGGGGCCGAGGTCGGGGATGTAGTGATTGTGAAGATAGGCGATAATGTGATTGTGTTGCCTTTTGTTACGACCTACGGCGATGTGGATCGCGGAACCGCCCTCATGAGGCCCAGAGATACCGGCATTCAACTCGCCATCAACTACGGCAATTTCGCTGTGACCTATGGCGTGTCCGAAGGAAGTCAAGTATCTGTCTACATGAAGGAGAAGGGCGCTTATCTGTCGGACATAGCCATTCGTCATCTCGAAAAACTGGAGAAGCGGGACGACTACGACAGCGACGAGGCATTCGCCAACTTCAGGCAGGTCACGGCAGGCAAGATAAAGCCGGGCGTGCTCTACAGAGTGTCCCATCCATCGCTCGGCGACGATCGTTCGTCGTACGCGGCTAAGCTTGTGGAGGAGCACGGGATCAAGACCATTCTGAACTTGTCCGACACTCCGGAGGAGTTTGAGCAGAACCTCGCGCACTCCGAGTATTACCGCGAGCTCGATGAGGCTGGTAACGTGGTTGCGGTGGGGATGGGCGTAGACTTCGCGGCGAAGGAGTTCACTGCGAAACTCAAGACGGTTATGGAGTTCATGATAGCCCACGATGGGCCCTACGCTGTTCACTGTGTGGAGGGCAAGGACAGGGTGGGGATAGTCGTGGCGCTCCTTGAGGGTCTTGCCGGAGCGACCGTGGATGAGATAGTCCAGGACTACATGGTATCCTATGAGAACTATTTCAAGGTAGAGAAGGGTACGGAAGGCTACAAGCTGGTGTCCAAGATAATGTACGACCAGCTCAAGGAGATGAACAACGGCCAGCCGGTCACTGATGCCGATGTGAAGGCCGTTGTAGTGAACTACCTCAAGAATTCAGTGGGGCTGGACAACGAGCAGATCAAGGAACTCGAGATCAAGTTGGTCGGCGAAGCGTCGGCTTACGCAGAAGAGGTTCTCTTGGCGGCGTAGAGCTGGCCGTCCCTTCGGGCCGTGTGCCCTGGGTTTTCCTACATATGCTAGCGAGAGCTGCTGGTCTCGCGGTATGGCGATTGAGTCCGGCAGCTCCTCAGCTCCTCGTTCGGCTGGCCAGAGGGAATCTGGGGGATGAAACGAATTGGAGAAGCTGAAGGAGGTATGCTCCGGATGAGGTTCGGGCTCGTGGGGATTTCTCAGACCGATCCGACATAGATCTGGCAGTATACCACAACGGAATGAGCTCGGAAGAACGGCAAGAGGGACGCGAAGGGGAGCAACAGACGTCATGATGTACATGGGTAGTGCCCAGGCTGAGGGCCGGGCCCGACCCCGCTCCAGGGACATCGGAATAGACATCGGGATACTCCAGCCCGGACGGTGGAACGCCATCACAGATGTTCAGGGTGTTAAGGTGGGCCACGTCACTTTGGTTAAAGGCGAGGGGAGACTGGTTCCGGGCAGCGGTCCGGTGAGGACTGGCGCGACTGCTATTCTCCCGCATGAAGGCAACCTCTTCATAGAGAAGGTTCCGGCTGCGGCGTATGTCCTCAATGGCTTCGGCAAGTCCATAGGACTACATCAAGTAAATGAGCTCGGCAACTTGGAAACGCCTATACTACTCACCAACACTTTGAATGCCCCGCTCGTGGCGGACGCGGTTATCGAATGGTGTATCATGAGCAATCCCGGGATAGGCATTAGCACGGGCACTGTCAACCCGGTGGTCGGTGAGGTCAATGACGGCTACCTCAACGACATCCAGGGCCGCCATGTTCGCAAAGAGCATGTGTTCCAGGCGATAGCCGATGCTAAGTCCGGGCCTGTTGAGGAAGGGGCCGTTGGGGCCGGCGCGGGGAGCACGTGCATGGGTTGGAAAGGCGGAATAGGAACCTCGTCACGCGTGCTTCCGCCCAAGCGCGGCGGCTACACCGTTGGTGTGCTGGTCCAGACCAACTTCGGAGGCGTGCTCACGGTGAACGGCGCGCCCATCGGGCGCGAACTGGGGCGCTACTCAAACAGCGCCGACTTTCCGTATGAGATGCTTGAGGCTCAGAGCCCCGATGGGTCCGTCATGGTCATTGTGGCCACCGATGCTCCTCTCGATCATAGACAGCTGGAGCGGTTGGCGAAGCGAGCCGGCCTTGGGCTTGCCCGCACGGGCTTTTTCAGCAGTAACGGCTCGGGAGACTTCTTCATAGCCTTCTCAACCGCGGGGCGCGTTCCACACGACAGCCCTTTAACTCTCAAGACTGAGGTAGTGTCGAACGATGCAATGTCCTCTCTGTTCCTGGCAGTTGTCGAAGCCGCTGAAGAAGCCGTTATCAACTCGATGCTCAAGGCCGTTACCATCGTCGGCCGCGATGGCAGGACTGTTGACGCCATCGACATCGATCAGCTTCTTGCGGTCATGCGGAAGTACAACGCGCTGAACTGGCGCGAGACGATTCCGCCATGGGGCGGAGGCAGGTAGGACGGTGCGCTACTAACAGGAACTGGCCGCGGATCCGCGACACATCCACATGCCCCTCCATGCTGCGGCATGGAGTGAGCAGGGATACCAGGAGCAAGCCTGACTAGGAGGCATTGTCGACGCTGTTTGCGCTGGTGATTGGTCGTCAATCTGCGTGTCGCCCGAGGGCTTATGGCGGCCGCCGAGGCGTGTTTGGGGGGCAAACGTTGGAAACTAGAACTGAGTTCGTGCCGGTCTCTTGTGGAGCAAATCTTGCAACTCTTGTCGCTTTGCCGGGTCCCGGCGCGTACCCTGTGATCATCGTTCGGACGGTCTACGGGCGGCGTAACCTGCCGGGCATCGCCGAGCTCTTCGGCGGTCACGGCTACGCCACTGTGATCCAGGATGTGCGCGGAAGCGGGGACTCGTCGGGGGAGTTTCGCTTGCTGGCTCAGGAACCGGAGGACGCGGTCCAGACCGCGCAATGGATACTGAGCCAACCTTGGTGCGATGGGCGGCTCGCCATCCTCGGTATCTCCTACCTTTCAGCCGCCTCGATTGCCATTGCGGCTGAGTTCCCGGAACAGGTGAAGGCGGCGGTATGGGTTACGGCGCCTGTCAGGAAGGAGCTTCTCTGTTTCCAGGACGGAGTTCTTCGTCTTCATCATACTCTGCCCTGGACTTACATGAGGAAAGCGCCCCTTTCCGGCTTCAACCCTGAAGCGCTCTACCGCAAGACGCCCCTGGTCGAGGCCATTCCCGAGAGCCGTGACCCTTCATGGGCGGCCATGTTGGAGGAAGGCCCGCGGTCCAGGTTCTGGGACGGTAGCGACCTTTGGCGCCATGTTGAGAGAACCCGCGTTCCCGGGCTTCACTTCGGCGGATGGTTCGATTTCCTGCTAGACGCTACCTTGGTTCCCTATGCCGAGATGCTCAGGTCCGGAGCGCCTCAGCGGCTTATCATAGGCCCTTGGACTCACAACGGCACCATCGGTGGGCCCGAGAAGATATCGGGCGATGTCTCATACGGATACTGGGATAGGCAAGGCGAAGACGATGCGCGTGAGGACTCAGTAGACATGTCCTCTCCATTCATTGATGAGTGTGTAGAGTGGCTGAACTACTGGGTCAGAGGCGTAGGCGAAACACCGGCGGCACCGTCAGTCAGGTGTTTCGTCACAGGGCACCGACCGCATTGGGCCCAGTTCGAGGCCTGGCCGCATCCATCGTCCCGAGCTGTGAGGATGTATCTTGGAGCTGAGCGTTCGGGGAACATTGAAGACCTCGCTGCGGCAGGGAGCGCGATGCCCGGGTGTACCCGCGAGTCGTTTACCTACGATCCCGAGAACGCATGTAGCACTGAAGGCGGTGCGGTGTGGGCATTTCCCAAGGCAGGGCTGACGCCGGGCCCTTCCGTGTCGTCTGTTCACTTGCGGCGGGATGTTCTAGCCTACGATTCTGAAGCGCTGGACAGTTCTATGGACATGTGCGGCACTCCGGAGGTTGAGCTATACGCATCGTCAGACGCGCCCGACACTGACTTCGTCGCCATGCTGCTGGACGTGGACGAACACGGTGTTGCGAGGTACGTTTCTGACGGGATAGTCAGAGCTAGATATCGGAATAGCCTCGATGGGGAGGACTTCCTGGCGCCCGGGGAGATATACCTCTTCCGCATAGGCATGAAGGGGTGCGCCCACACTTTCGGCCCAGGCCACCGGGTGCGCTTGATAGTCACGAGCTCGAGCTTCCCGAAGTTCGACCGCAATCCGAACACGGGAGAGCTTGTCTACCGAAGCCGGGAAACGCGAAAAGCGCTGCAGACGGTCTACTACGGGCGCGCGTATCCATCGGCGGTTGTGCTGCCCAGGCTCGGCTGAAGGCGGGCGCG
The DNA here is from genome assembly GCA_002409965.1 of Firmicutes bacterium UBA5389. Classification (GTDB taxonomy): domain Bacteria; phylum Bacillota; class DTU025; order DTU025; family DTU025; genus UBA5389. The sequence goes on along the minus strand of DHON01000069.1, from coordinate 6,049 downwards.
GCACGGCCAGTGTGAGATAGTCACGTAGATGCCTGTCTGAGTATTCAGGGTTTCGACCAGATTGCCGCCTAGCGATTGATTGCTAGTCTACACAGCCGATGCCGGTACCCGGGTTCAGAATGTTGTTGGGATCGAAGACTCTCTTGATGCCTTTCATGATCTCGAGGTGCTTTTGGCTGTACTGAAGCCCCAGTTTCCTATTGCGGATCTTGCCGACGCCGTGCTCCGCCGTTATGGTACCGCCAAGGCTTATGGCCAGTTTGAACAAGTCATCAGACAGGGCTTCGTAGTTATCCGGTTTTTCGCCGGTTTCAGTCATGATGAAATTGTGAATGTTGCCGTCTCCTGCATGCCCGAAGGATGGGATGTGCGCCCCGTACTTGGCTGCCAGTTCGTCGACGCCGTTCATGTATTCGCTGAGGTTCCCCACGGGTATGGCAACGTCCAGTATGTCAACTACTTGAGACTTCACGCTGGGATATCCATGGCTTCTGATTTCGAGTATGGCTCTCTGTTCCTTGGCCGTCTCTGCAATCAAGCTTTCGACTGCGCCGTTGGCCTCGCAGATCTCAACTATCCGCGAACTGATTTCGAGCAGATCCTCTTCCTTGGGCTCGACAAGAATGAAATACAGATCCACGATTCCCTTTTGGGCTGGCCACTGCAGACCCAGATCCTCCGCCGATCGGAGCATGAAATCTCGCTCCAGATACTCAATGGCCAAGGGGACTATGCCTTCCCTGAGTATCTTGGGAACTACTTCTACGGCCGCCTTCTTGTCGTCAAAGGATATCAGCAGGCTGCCGCTGTTTGTGGTCTTGGGGTACAACTTCAATATGACCTTGGTCACGATGCCCAGCGTGCCTTCGCTTCCGATCATCAGATGAGTCAGGTCATATCCCGTGTTGTCTTTCATGAGCTTTCCGCCGGTTCTTATGATCTCCCCTGTCGGCAGCACCACTTCAAGACCCTTTATGTGGTTTCTCATGACGCCGTGCCTGACGGCCCTTACACCGCCTGCGTTCTGAACGACCATCCCGCCCACCTGCGCGCCTTCATCTCCAGGATGGACAGGGAAAAACAGGCTGTCATGATGAGTAAACGTCTCTTCCAGATCAGAGAGCGTGACCCCCGCTTCGCACTCAACCATCATGTTCTTGTCATCTACTTCGACGATCTTGTTCAGTCTTTCCAGGGCGATGATGATGCTGGGTTTTATCGGCACCACGGCGCCCGCGCATCCAGTTCCGCCGCCCCTCGCTACAACGGTTATTTTCTCATCATTGGCATACTTCAGAATCCCCGATATCTCTTGCGAGTCCTTGGGCTTCACAACAACACAATCGTAACAAGGCATCGGCGCGATGGCATGCTCCGTCTCGTCCTTCACATAGCTGGCAACTCCAGCCGGGTCCGTGACCACCCAGTCTTCGCCTGATATGGCTCTTAACTTGCCTGCCACGTCTTGCCGCATAAGGCTACCTCCCTTTTCGTAACAATGTAGTTTTTGGACTGATTACATGATACCACACAGGGTGAAGGTGTTGCCGCAGATAAGGTCGAAACCCCTCTACACGACCTACGTAGGAGTTGCGTGCTGCGGGTGCGTTGTTGCCCGCGCTTTCGGAGGGTGTATACGAGATGTCAGGGTACGGGAAGGCAGTGTGCAAGATGACAGTGTGCCAGACGAAACAGCCTCGGCGCAGGCCCGTGACGAGTGTGGCTAGCGCAGTCAGGACGGCGCTGCTCGTGCTGTTGGCGCTGCTTGTGCCGTGTATGCTGCTTGCGCCGGGCGGGGCGGAAGCGGAAGTCGCGACTCCGGCTCCTATTGCCGGGAGTGTCGTGTCCGGATCGCAAGGGGTGAAGGCCGGAGGCAAGACGTTCCAGGTGAATTACGTCCGGGTAGACCTGCGCGATCCCAAGGTTCGTCTTCGGGTAGTTCTCGGGCAGGACAGGGTGGGCGGGACGGAAGACCTTCTTTCCATGGCGGCGCGAGTCGGCGGGCAGGCGGCGATCAACGGGACCTTCTTCAACGCCTACGTCGATGGGCCGCTTAAGGACCCTGTTGGAACGCTGATCTCGGGCGGCGAGTTCGTGCACCGCGGAGCGACTGGAACGGTGTTTGCAGTTGCGGCCGGAAACGAAGTGAGGATGGAGCCGGCGCGGTTCAAGATCGTGGGAGCGACCGACGGCCTCTGGACCTGGCCGGGCAACTGGTATTCATACTGGATCAACCGCACGCCGACATCGACGAACTATGCAGGGATCTTTACGCCTGCACGCGGCTCGCGGACTGGGGCGACCGACGGGGTGTCGGTTGTAGTCAGGGACGGCGTCGTCGCGGCGATCGGCCGCGGCGATCGGGAGATCCCCGAGGATGGGTACGTCATCAACTTCCAGGGGAGTGAGGAGGGGCTTGCTGCACGCTTTGCAGTCGGCGTAGCCGTCGACTACAAGGTCGTCATGTCAGACGGCAGCGACAGAACTGGATTCTGGGGGCGGGTCAGCGAGGCCCTTGGGGCCGGCCCAAAGCTGGTATCGGGCGGGAAGGTGACCTACTCCACGGAATCGGCCAGGGCGGAAGGGTTCACCGAGGCCAAGATCCTTTCCATGTCGTCGGCGCGCAGCGGTCTTGCAGTGACTAAGGACGGAGACCTTCTGATGGTAACCTGCACCGCGGCCACCATGGCCCAGTTTGCTCAGATCATGCAGGCGCTAGGCGCGGCGGAGGCGATGAACCTTGACGGGGGCGCGTCCTCCGGACTGGCGTACGCAGGAAAGTACTTGACCAAGCCTGGACGCGCCCTCAGTAATGCCTTGGTTGTGCTGGCAGGCGAGGGGTGAAGGTGAGCATTTCCTTGATGATCCGATAGCCTGCCGTGTAGCGGCATAGCAACCTGGGCGCATTCGCTATACCCCGCCTACCTGCGCAAAGGCCTCCAGGACGTCCAGCAGTACTGGGGCGTCTTTGCCGTGTTTGGTTCGGAAGTCGCTCATGGCGGTCTGCAGCTCGTCTCGTCGCTGGTGGCACCACGGGTCAGAGAGCTTCGCGATGAGTATCAAGAACGAACCGTGTGCGCCTGCATCACTGCGCCAGGCTTGCTCTGCTTCGCGGAAGGACTGGCTCGCGATGCCCAGGTAGTCGTTGCGCCAGTTCCTGGACCAGCGCGAGCGCGAAGCGGCGTAGTCGCGCAGAGTCCTCTCCAGTTCGATCCCGCGGTCTGCGAACGTGCTCACTCCCATGCTGCGGATGGTGTGGAGCGCCTGGACGGCCTCATCACAATGCCCGGTCAACACGAGTAGGCCGCAGAGTGGAAGCACGTCCGAGTAGTGCTCTGCATGGGTCTTCGCCTGCTCCAGATATGCGAGCGCTTGTAGATAGTCATCATCGACTGTAAGGGCATGATACGCGATCAGGTTCAGTGCACTGCTATCGGCGGAGCCCTGGTCCAGCATCATGTGGTAAGCTTCTACTGCGCCGGCTCTATCGCGCATGTTCATGCACACAGTGGCCAGCGCTGAGAAGTTTTCTTTGCTTGGCTCCAGCGCGACTAGGCGTGTGAGCATGTCGCGGCTGCGCTGCCAATCCCGGTGGGCCATGTCGTCGCTGAGCACAGCGTCTCCGATGTGGTAGGCGCCCATGAAGTATACGCGAGACAGAATCTCGAGCGCGCGTATGTCGTCTGGGTTCTTCGCGATAGCCTCCTCCAGCTTCGCCACGGCCTCGTCGTAGTTGCGCTCAAGCAGCAGTCTCTCTGCCTCCGTGGGCGTTGTCTTCTTGGCGTTGATCACCGAAACCGGGTCGGGACCCGCCCCGAAATGCAGTCCGCTGCTGGACGATATCACATTCCCGTCTTCATCGATAGCCTCGATTTGCAGGGAGTACGCGTCCGGTCGACCTATGAGGTCAGTGGGGAACACGCCCTTTGCATCGCCCCCGTAGGCGCCGAATGGGATCGCCGGGATGCGGTCAATGGTAAGGTGCGTGTCGATGGTTCTCATCGAGCTTGTGCCCATAGAGCTATATCCGTGTTCGCCCCAGGTTACGTAGCCCAGCCTGACACGGTATGAACGGGCGTTTGGGTAGGCCTGCCATCTCACGGAGAACGGCTGTCCGTCATACACGAAATCCTGTTCCGGTTGGGCCACTTTCACCGGCTCAACGAAATGCAGCTCCACTTTCCGCGTCTCGCCGGGCCTTAGGACGAATCCGGCTCCAATCATCTGGAGATGGTAGCCTTCGACGCTCTGGGCTGCATCGCTGTTGAGCGCGATGCCCACCTCATACCTGCGGCCTGAAGGGAGACTGAAACGGAATGCGCCATCGTCGCCCACTGACTGCCAGGGCATGGCGCTGTAGTCGGCGGAGAACCTGGTCTCGTCATTGACTTCATGCACCAGGGCTTTTACGCCTGAGAGTGGACGCCCGGCCAGGAGCACTCTTCCTTCTACGATGCCTGATCCCTTCGCGTTGTCGTCGCCCTTCGCCATTTCGTTGAGAGCCGCGAGTTTAGCGTCCACCTGTTCACGGTAGTCTTGTCGCATTCGCTCGATGTCGACGGGCGAGGGGCCGATGTGGTCGGAATCGCGCTCACGCCAGTAGTCCGCCGTGCGTTCATATACGTTGAGTGTTTCCTCATACGCAGCCCGCGCTGCCTCGTAATCGCGGATCGCGGCCAACACATCGCCCATCTTGATTTGCCGCTGCTCGGCATAGGATGTGGGCATCTCCTGTGCGCAGTATTCCAGTAAGTCTAGAGCTTCGTCCGACCTGCCCTGTGCCATGTATGTGTCGACCAGGAGAAATGCCGCATTGGCGCGGTTGCCGCATCGCTCGTCGCGCGCGGCTTCCAGCAGGAAACCCTCGGCCCTGGGATCGCCGGAGTGGTAGAGCGCAGTCGCGAACTGGTTCAGGGCATGGGGAGCGGTCCAGTGGTCGGGGTAGTCAGTGAGGATCTTCTCCAATCTTTCCAGCCTGGACAGAACTCCCTCGGGCACCTCAGCGACCGCGTTGCTCTTGTGCGCAACGGACGAGCGCGTGGGGAATATGACTGCCGTGAACGTGTGGCTGTCGCGCAGGAGAGACGCCGACCAGTAGAGAGCGAGCGGAACTCTATCGCTGTTGGGGTATTCAGAAAGAAATCGGTCGTAGTAAGCGAGGGCTTTTACCGGATCGTGGTTCTGCCGCGCTGTCTCGCCCATTTTGAACAGGTACGCATCGCCGCACGCCTTCGCGAGGCCCGCAGCGGACAGGATCAATACGGCCGCGATGATCAGGTACTTGTTCTTTATCCTTATCTTGTACGCCCCATGTGTGGTCATAAGAGGCTCACTCCTTGGTTGATCAGCGTTGTCCTTTCAGTCGACGCCTGCATGAGCAGCGCGGCGGCGCTCTGGTCTATCAAGAGGAGCGGCCTCAACGAGCTCCATACTCCCAGTCCGATCAGGACCAGCGCAGCCGCGCTGCTCATGCAGGCGTCG
>DHON01000069.1:0-357 GCA_002409965.1 Firmicutes bacterium UBA5389 | reverse complement strand
AAGGCCATCGCGCGTTCGACGAGCGCCCTCCAGCGGCCCCGCCGCTCGGGCATCGACGCGACCTTGTCGGCGCGCGCGGCCATCGCCTGCTTGAGCTGCATCGCGATACGCCGCTTGTCGTCTTTTGAGAAGCTTACCTGTCTCATTTCATCCTGCAGGGTCCTCTTCAATCTGTCGTCGCTCATGATTCATCCCCCTCAAGAGCCTGCGCCAGTTTCTGCCGAGCCCTATGTAAGAGGCTCTTGACTGTGCCTTCGGGCTTTCCGGTCAGGCGCGATATCTCGGCAATTGAGAACTCCTCATGGTAGAACAGCACGATTGCTTCGCGATGAGCGCGCGAGAGGCCGCCTACTGCGC
>DHON01000032.1:313-41352 GCA_002409965.1 Firmicutes bacterium UBA5389 | reverse complement strand
ATTACTCGCACAGGCTCCTAGGCCGGATGCGCCACGCCGAACTCCTGGTATTGAACAAGGCGGTTGATCCGACAAGCAAGGCGGGCGTTTTCGAATGGGCAACGGGAACGGCGTGCCCCGCCTTCCTGGGAGTTCCTCGGTCGGCGGAGATCGATATCACCGCCGCCTACATGGAAGGAACCAAGTGCGTCATCGCCGAGTACGGCTATGCTCCCGGCGGCAAGAGAGGGCACAAGCAGATCAAGATCGCTCTGGGGGTCACCAAGGATGGATACCCCTTCTACTGGAAGGTCCTCAAGGCCAAGACCAGCGACAAGACCACCGTAACGAAGGTCATCGCCGAAACGCAGGAGCTTTTCCAGATCGCTGACTGCACGTTCGTCTTCGATAGAGGTATGGCCACTTTCGACAACTTCCGTTTCGTCGAAGCGAACGGATGCACCTATCTGAGCGCGCTAAACTCCGACACTGTCCGATCCATGCGCTTTCCCGGCGTATCCGCCCTTTCTTCCATTACCGTCGAGGATGCCCAGGCGCTTGCCGACCAGCTCGCTGAAGACGCCGGCCTTGCGAGAATCCCGAAGGAGCTTTCCGACTTCACTCTGTATGCCGAGGGCAAGTCGTTCTACAAGACCATATCGGCAGGAAGCGAGCGCTACATTCTGGTCTTCAATCCCGAACTTCTCGTCACGCGCAGACAAGACAGGGAGGCGAGGATCGCCAAGGCAGAGGCCGAGATTGCGGAGATCAACAAGGACGCGATGTCCGCCAAGAAGAGTCGAGCGCCGGAGCCTATGCTCGCTAAGGCGAAGGCGATCCTTTCCCGGTTGGCGCTGACCAGGGTGTTCGAACCGGTTATCGACGAGGCCCTCATAACATGCAATTCCCGCAATGGCTCTACGCCCTCCGAAATCAGGACTACAGAGCGCGGCTGGTTCCGCACGCAGCCGCCGCGGACATGGAGGCCTACGATGGACTCTACTGCCTGTGCACGGACGTTCCCGAAGCCAAACTCTCAGCGGAACAGGCCATACAAGCTTACCGGAAGAAGAACGTAGTGGAAGAAGCGTTCAGGGTAATCAAATCGGAGGTGAGACTCAGGCCGGTGCGGGTTCGCGCTCAGACCAGAGTCGAGGGCCACATCACCGTGTGCGTGCTTGCGTATTTCCTTCTAAACGCCCTGGAGGAAGCCTTGAAGACGAGCGGCTCAACCCACAAGCAACCTGTTTCGGCTCTGCGAAAACTAGCTGAATGCACCATCGACGAGTACAAGTTCTCTGGCATGGCACAGCCCGTCCGGACACTCACCAAACCTACCGTCGAGCAGATGACCATTCTCAGGGATCTGGGGCTTGAAGGAATCGTGAGCCCGAGGCACATGAGTCCAATACTCAAAAGCCAAGCCTACATCAACCCAGATCCGCCCGCAGATGAGGCCAAGCCAACCGTGTAGTCCAGAGATGTCACGGCTCCGTTCACCCCGCCCCCTGCTGAGGGGGTATTTGCCTTCTCTGACACATCAAACTTGGGTTTCCTTATCATCCACCCCCATTGCGGCATACTGTATTACAGCATATCCATCAATCATCTGTTTCCGGTGGGCTCAGTCGCAAGATCGCATCCTGCGTTCGGGTTTGACTCGGCCTGTTGTCTCTTGCAGACCTTCCACCGTGCCTTCTTCTCCCGCCACAGCAGATTAGCTATCCCGCCATCTCTGCCCGGTGCGAGCGGAGTGCAGAGACTGTTGCACGGCGCAGCGAAACCGGACGGCAATCGCCCTGAGCGCAGGCAGGAGGCATGGACAATGTGGCAAGATGCCGAACAGGTTACCGGGGCTCAGCTCACCCCTGGCGAAACCGCCATCTGGACTGGCAGGCCCAGGCTAGTCTTCACTACCAACAGTACGGGGTGCAGACATGTACCATCGCTCCTGCGGGTCCCACGTCCCAAACAGCTCGCGCTCGTCGACTATGGCATCGAACACTGGCTGAAGGAACCCGCACACTCGATCCATGACCTCCTCAAGGCTCACGTCGAGCCCAAGCGTCCTCCTGGAGAACCTTGACCACCTGGATTGAACATTTGCATCACGCACAAGACCCCTGATCCTTTCCAGAGTGTCGCGCCCATACGCCGTTCCACGTCTCTGCAGCGTCTGGAACACAGCTTCCTGAAGTTCCCTGCCATCGATGTAATAGACGCCCGCAATGTAGTAGAGATCATAGAAATCCTTCATTCTGCTGTTCATGTTCATCCTGGCAATGATGGTCTCCAATTTCTCGGCAACAATAGATTCCAGAGAGTACGTCAGAATCACGGGTGCACTGAACCCGTCGAGTTGTGTCGGGATCTTTCGCTCTATTGGCTTTGGCACTACCACATCTCCAACAGCCACGTCGATGTGAAACGGAGTCACGGTGTTTCCGACGCGCCCAACGAGTTGCACCCTCACTCCTGTGTATTCTCTGCCTTCCGCAATCGGAGCGCAGCGAACTACATCATAGGCAACGCAATCGTTGCTTGAAGGAACATCCAGTATCGACCGTACCACTTGTTCAACGGTACCGATTTCGTTTGAGATCCCCCGCATCAGAACATCCACATCCATGGTAGGCCTTCCCGCAAAGCCGCTCAATGAGTATAGCAATAGTCCCCCTTTGAGGACAAAGCGCTCCCTGTACTGCGAGACTGCGAGCCTTCTCAGGAACTCCTCCTGGCAGAACAACTGCAGCGCCAGTTGGAAGCTCATCCCTGAACGTCGGGCCCTGCTTCTCAGCCTGTCGAGCACAGACTGGGACGCGTTGTCCATCATAGCCACACCCCCACCAGGTTCTCGACCTTGCGCTGGATGCGAAACACTCTGGAGTAATCCATGAGTCTGCCGACGTTCTTGGCAGGGTCCACGACATAGGATCGAATCGCCTGGTTGACAAGCTCAGGGTCCATCTTGCCGGAATGCCGTATCGCATCGCACACGGCCCTCTCCCTATCATAGACGCGAACATCTACTTCATTGACGATACCTTCGCACACGCCCACACCGAGAAGGCGCGGCGCTACGAAATGAACCTTGATCGGCGGGTATTCCAGCTTAACCTTCTTCTTGTTGATGTTCTTGCTGACAGCGATGTGCCACACGCCGGGCGTCCGGTCAATATACCCATGATAGTGGAGAGCGCTCTCCATGCACAGGATCGCTTCAGGGATCAGCCGGCCGATGATCTCGAGGTCATCCTTGGGGCCGTCATCGAGCCACTCGTACACTCCTCGCTTAATGCGGCTGATGTGACCCGCACTGAGCAGGTTCGCAATGTAGCTGGTGTGTACACGCTCCCTGAGCAGGTCCTCCGTCCTGACAATGCCTCCATGCGACTCGAAGATCTGTCTGACGTCGTCATACCTGTCCATGCCCTTCACCTCGTTATAAATGTCCGCTAGTCGACGCGCGCAGCGGATACTTGTAACATAGCACCTTCGCCATCATCAGTCAATCGCGCGGCCAGAACATGGCCCGTGCGGCCTATGACTTCCTCGACACGGGGCTAGCTCCGGGAGTGAAGCCCAAACGGACTGCCCACTACAGCCACACCCCCACTGAGCTCTCGACCTTGCGCTGGATGCGGAACACTCTGGCGTAGTCCACGAGTCTGCCGACATTCTTGGCAGGGTCCACGACATAGGATCGAATCGCTTGGTTGACAAGCTCAGGGTCCATCTTGCCGGAATGTCGTATCGCATCGCACACGGCCCTCTCCCTATCATAGACGCGAACATCTACCTCATTAACGATACCTTCGCACACGCCCACGCCGAGAAGGCGCGGCGCTACGAAATGAACCTTGGTTGATGTTCTTGCTGACAGCGATGTGCTACACACTGGGCGTCCGGTCAATACCCGTGATAGTGGACAGCGCTCTCCATGCACAGGATGATCTCGAGGTCATCCTTAGGCAGTCAGGGGAATACGAAGCTGTACACCTGTGGCTTCGGCATCCAGGTCTCTGGCCTTCAGAATGACGTCTGCTAGCTCTTTTCTGACTTCCGGATCGGCGAAAACTTCATGCGCCTTCGGATTGCCGTTGCCCCCGACGAGGCCCCAAGCCTGCCGCATCAGATCATGCTCCCGTCTGAGGCGGTCAGCCGCGGCTAGCAAATCCGGCGCCGTCTTGGTTTCGGACTCAGCCATCATCTTCAGCAGTTCGCTCTCCGCCCACCTGCATGCGGCCACGATACTCACGGCTGAATTGTGAATCTCATGCCGGCTCCGGAGAACGCGCTCACCGTGAGTGGGGAAATCAGCGCGGTCGACCTTGTCCTCAATGACTATGAGGCTCCAGATGTCGGGGAACCAGTCGCGCCTGCGGTGGGTTCCGTCAGGTTCATGCTCGACGCCGCAGTTAAAGGCGGCATGTCCTGGAAGTAGCTCCAGCCGATGAGGGCTTCCCCGCATTCGGGCGGACCGACGACTCCGAAACTGAGGACAGGTTTGCCGGCTTTCAAGAATTCTCTGATTCCATTGACAAACCGCGCTTCGTCGTCGGGGCTGCCCGACTTGTCGACACCGCGGAAACCGTAGCCCACATGAGCGAAAGATCGTCGGATGATCTCGGTTGGGTCAGCGACGAACATCATATCGGCGGCGTCCTGATACCATCCGTCTTTCCAGCGGAGGCCGAAGGCCATGCCTGACGCGCCGAGCAGTTCGATGTAGAGGTCGTCGCGATGCAAGGTCTTGCCCTTCTCGGTGAAAGTTGTCCAGGAGTAGTCTTCTCCCATGAAGCGGAGGGCTGCCGCAAGACAACTGGAAAACGGGATGTCCTCCGGGGTCTGGTCGGAGCCGCTGTAGAATCCGACCCGCCCAACGCCGCGAAGCGCCAGGCGGTCTTCGCATTCGGTCACTATCCTCACTCCCTCTGCGGTGTGAGTACCGCCAGTACGGTCACAGCTTCATGACGGGCGCTCAGCCGTAGGCTGGCCTGAAACGGCTCTCAGCTCCTGACACCGATTGGAGGGCGGACGAACCGCCCTCCCTCTCATACCACCTGCAGGTCGGCAATGATGCCCTTGGCATCAGCGAAGGATCTCTTTCACCTTGCCTTTGAAGCGTTTCATGGACTCCGGGGCCACTTTGAGCCGCGGTCTCTCGTGAAACGTAGAGGACTTGCACACCCAAGTGAGTGCGCCATGCCGGGCGCACAGCATTGAGTGAGCGTTCACATGATCGTCACGCCTGACGGGACGCTGATATGAAACGGCGGCTCGCGGCAGGTTATGCAAATAACGTGCCAAGTTATGGTACGGGAAGGGCTGTCTAGTTAATGGATTTGATACTGTGTTGAACATAGGCAATTGCGACTATGGCGAAAACGGCAAAGGAACCGATCATCCAGAACGGCGTGGCCCTATATGCGCGCTCCGCAATTGCCTCACTTGCGAACGCAGTGCACAGAAAAACGGCCGAGTTCAGAACAGCGAGAACTAGACTGCCAACAAGCAAGAGATCTGCCATGAGGCGATTGGCTTCCTTCCATTTGGTCAGAGACTCGGAAGACTCTCGTGTCCGAAATCCGTACACACTGTTAATGTTCTCGGGTGGCCACCTCTTAAGAGCGGCGCCGGAAACCAAGAGAATAAGCGGCACGATGATCAACGGTGCAAGGTAGGTTCCAGCTAGTTTGTTCATCAGACTCTCTCCCTACATCGTCCTGCTATCGAAAATTGCCGACATCCTGCGAGTGGAGGCACAAATCTCCACTAACTGTCTCGTCCTCGAGTACTGTCTGCAGACTGACGACTGATAGAGGAATCCCAACCAGCGGATCACCCGCAACAACACCTGCGCCTGACTCAATCCCACATTGCGAAAACCGCTTTTTGCATCTTCCGGTTGATTGCACTCGTATAATATCCAACTAATGCCTCCTGTGTCAAGGGGGGCACTGACAGAGAGAAGATGAAACGCGCTCATGCCTGCCCACAACCAGAATGTGCCGTCCCACGTTGAAAACGGCTTCCCGCGAACGCCGCAAGCAGCTCTCGACAATGGCGGCGTTGTCCGGGTCCGCAGTGAAATCGTCATATGACCTTCCCGCGAATCGCTGCATGCGGGCAACATTCGCGTTTATCAGATCGAGCCGCCCCGTTATCCTGCTTCTACCAAAGCGCCGACTTCACAGGGCCATCGATAGCCAACGCCCATCACATCCTCTCTCCATCCAGCATCGCCACAGTCTGCACAATAGATGAGTTGTGTCCATCCTGCCCACTCTCCTGCAGGCGGTCACGAGGCCGTTGCGCAGGAACCAGCCCGCACGCGGAGAATCACCTAGGAGCGCACTGTTCGACGCCTGCATCTGCCTGTGCGAAGGCTCTTTCAGCCTGCTGAACGCGGATGATGATCCGACAGAGCATGATATCGCCATACTTCGCGGGATCGCCGCATCGCTGGTCCCGGGAGGCAGATTCGTTCTCACAGCGCTCAACGCTCCTAGAAAGATCCCAGCCTTCAGCGATGAGGACGTTGCCCGGGGCAAGTTCGACAACCTCACTCTTTGTGAGGCGAGCCTGCTCGGCGCCGCAGTGAGTCACCGAGCGGGTGTTGTCCTTCCGGAAGAGGTAGCTTCTGCCACGGTCATGGAGAAAGGGTTCACCGCGATGGAGCTGACACTGATGCTGCAGGTCGCTGGCTTCAGGGTGGAGAATGTGTGGGGCGGCACAGCCGGCAGCTGGGGCAAAAGGCCGCTTCTGATGGACGAGATCGAACTGATGGTCTTAGCCAGGCTGGATTGAGGAGGTCTTTCTCGAATGATCAGGGACGTGGTTGACCTGTCGCAGCTCACGGTGCCCGGCCTGGTGCTAGACGTAGCAGGGGGCGGCGAAGGGATGATCGGTCGAGCGCTAGGCAGACAGGTCGTCTCGATCGATATCTCCCGGTCTGAGTTGGAAGAAGTGTCGAACGATGCGCTCAAGCTGGTGATGGACGCAGCGGACATGTCTTTCCTCGACAGCTCCTTCAACGATGCGACTTGTTTCTTCGGGCTGATGTACATGCCGGCCCAGCTCCGCCCACGCGTGCTGGCAGAGATCTTCAGGGTGCTGGCCCCAGGCGGATGCCTGCGCATATGGGACGCTGAGATCCCGGCAGCCACGGCCAGCGGCAGTCACGGGGACCGCGACCACGGTAACGACATATTCCTGATCGAGCTTGAGGCGATAGTCGGCTCAGGGGAGGACGCGCGCCCGCACAGAACAACCTATGGAGTCGGATTGCGCGATAAAGCACAGAGCTGCTGTAGCATCACCCGTGCAGCAGTCGACTCCGGCTTTATGGCGCTGGGCCATGGTGGTTCGGACCGCACTTTTCATCTCAGTCTTCTCAAGCCGTACGACAGTGATGCGCAATTGGCGAGCCAGACGCCGACAGGAATCGGACCGATGCGCATTGTGCGTGCCGCAGCCCGAGACCTGCAAGACGCCTACGAAGTGCTCGCCGATAGTTGTCGACGAGTGGTAAACCGAGGCAGGCCCGTCCCTCACTGGCTGTTCACCTCGGAAGGCCTGCAGCATGTAGCGGACAAAATACGCGACTGCGACTACTTCATCGGCTATATCGACGATTCGCCGGCCGGTACGCTGTGGATCAAGTGGGCCGATGCGGGGTGCTGGGGCGACGCGGGATCTGACCGCACTGCAGGATACGTTCACGGCCTCGGCGTGAGGCAGGAGTGGGCCGGAGCGGGCATCGGCGCAGCACTGCTTGAGTGGGCGTCTTCCTACATAGCCTCCCGAGGCAGAAGCATGGTGAGGCTGGAGTGCGATGGCGGAAGCCCGGGGCTCTGCGCATACTACGAGAGCCTCGGATTCGTAGATCAAGGTGTGGCGCCATCCGCCAATCAGCTGCGTCGTTACGAGCGCTTGGCGCTGTCGGCGCCTGCAGGATAGGAAGCCCGCCGAGCCTGTTCTTGACTTCAAGGTCGGAGAAACGCAGTGGAGACCAAGCCATCACAAGCGCTGCCACAGTGTGTCGGCAGCCTTTCGCAGGAAATGATCTCACGCCTGGGTCTGCACTATAGTCCGGGGCCGGTGCACATTGGTCCGTCAAATCTCGAACACATCAGGCGCAAGCACCCCATCGAGTATGTCAAGTACTTGCAGGATATTCCTGATATCATCGAGAATCCCGACTACATTGGGGTTCATCCGCGGCAAGGCGGAATTGAGTTCGTAAAGGTGTTCGACGAGAACGTGATGGTGTCCGTCAGGCCTTCAGTCAAAGGCACGCTTTTCGTGAGGAGTGTCTGCATCGTCAGCAGAGAACGCATTCAGAGCTACCTGCAGAAGGGAACCCTTGTCAGATCCTTCGAAGGACCCCCGCAAAGAAATCGAGAAGTGAACCCAGAGGTGAACCCTTGAGCACTGCCTAGAGATCAGGTGTAGTACAGCTGTGATGGCGTACGTTACGTTGTGAAGGCTGATGAGGGCAGAACAGGCATCTGCCGCCCCTGTGGAGATGTAGGAGTGCCACCCTACCGTCTGCCTTCCGTTTGGCGAGCCGGGCCTAGTGCCCGGCTTTCCTCATATCCTCCCCAGGTAGAAGCATGGTGAAGCTGGAGTGCGACGCCGGTAGCCCGGGGCTCCGTGCCCCCTTCGAAATCCGCTTCGGGGGGGCATCAATGGGAGGGCATCGCCTGGTTGACGTTGCACGGCTCGTATGATATATTTGTCGCATGAAGCGACAAATATATCGCATATGGGGGTAGTGGCATGGATCGAAGGCTGGGCGAGGTCCTATCCAGAGCAGAGTGGTACGGCTTCCTTGGGTTTCTAGGTTTGCTTGGATTCACCAAGTCGTACAGCGGCGAACCCCAATATGTGTTCTTCTCGTTCTTCTCCTTCTTCAGCTGGTTCTTCGTAGGGTACATGCAAAGAGAGACTCCGGATGAACGGCTCGTACAGAGCCACCAGAGAGCGGACTCCTCCACACTGAAGTTCTTCTCGCTGCTCCTAGCAGCTCTCTTCGCGTTTGTGATCCTGAACGACAACGCACTCCACATCCGGCACGTATCGATGAAGGCGGTTGAACTGATAGTTGCCTGCGTATTCGCATTTTCGGTGCTTCTCCGTTCATTCCTTGTCTACTACTACGACCGGGTGGAGTAGCATGGCGGCGTTCAAGTGTAACCTGAGAAAATACCGACAGCTGTCGAATTTGACCCAGGAAGAGCTTGCTCAGAAGGTTAATGTCCGTAGAGAGACCATTCAGCGCCTGGAGGCGGGAAAGTACAACCCTTCTTTGAAGCTGGCAATCGATATCTCAAGGGCGGTGCAGGCTCCCATTGAAGACATATTCATCTTTGACTAGGTATGGGAATGCCGCGGCATCGTCATGCGGCCAGCAATCACCATACTGAGAAAGGCGACAGGAACTGTGCCGGCCGTCATTCTGGCACAGCGGCACACCGCGCCGCACGCGCGGGCAAGCAGGCAGAGGCGACAGGTTCGACCTGGTCCAGGTCGGTGTTGAGCGCCAGCACCGTCCGGCTTAGGTATCTGAGCAATCCCAGAGTCTGCCCTGCATCCAATCGTCGCCGCCGGGAATACCTCCATCGACTCTTGCGGCTACGGTCTTGGCTATGTTCTCCACAAACGTGTAGAAATCATGGAGCATTGATCCGATTATGCGCAGTGCCTCATTATCGCACAGCCGGAAACCGCCCATAGTCTCTGCCTGCACCTCAGGGTGAATGCCATGCCTCGACATCTGGCTGAGAAGGCGGCCGAGGTTCTCTCGCTCCTTGGCTATTCGAGCTTGGACCACTAGGTAGTTCTCGGGCTTCAAAGGCAGATCCCCCTTTCCCGCGCGTACTCAATTAGTGTGTCTTGTGCGTCTTCGGCACACACGATGCTAAGGTCGAAAGGGCCAGCGACCCTATCGGCCATGACGTACATTTCCCAGTACTGACCCCTGAACCCTTCAACGAGGATGTC
This sequence comes from Firmicutes bacterium UBA5389, assembly GCA_002409965.1. Taxonomy (GTDB): domain Bacteria; phylum Bacillota; class DTU025; order DTU025; family DTU025; genus UBA5389. The sequence goes on along the minus strand of DHON01000032.1, from coordinate 31,365 downwards.
TATGTCTGACCTATCGTGGAAGCAAGTTTCAGCCAAGGAGCCATATAGCGTGACCGCTGAGGCCGAATAACGCGCCTTCAGAAGATCGGCTATACGGCGCGCTCTCTCCATCGCGTCAGCCCTAGCAAGCTCAGCGCGCTGCTTCGATCGTCGAAACACCGCCTTTCGAATCTCAGGTACATCCCACGCATGGATTCCATCATCAATCACGGTCACACCCCCCTCCCCCAAATCCACCAAGTCCTACAGGCTGCCGATGCGCTGTACCCGCGCCTGCAGAGCCAAATCCGCGATCCCACAAGAGAGTGTTCCCCCCACCATCGACGCGATTCCTTCATCGGTACACACCTCTTTGCGTCCGTTGAAGGGATACCGGCAAAGCGCTAGGTCCGGCCCGGGAACTCTGGTGCCGGAGAGCGCATGCCGGCAATACCGCACGCTTTGCGTAGATCCCCCCTTCTACTGCAGATACTTGCTTTGGGCCGTCCAGAGTCTACGGTAGTATCGCGACTCGTCCAGAAGGCGGTCATAAGTTCCGATAGCCACTATTCGGCCTTCCTTGAGCACTAGGACGCGATCGGCCAGGCGCACTGCGCCCAGGCGATGCGTGATGACGACGGCGGTGTGGTTCTTCTTCAGTTCCATGAAGTCGCGGTAGATGCGATCTTCTTCAAAAGGATCGATGGCGGCCGTCGGCTCGTCTAGCACAATGAGCCGGTGAGAACGATAGTAGGCCCGTGCAATGGACAAGCGCTGCCATTCGCCGCGCGACAGGTCGGTTCCTCCGAACTCCTTGCTGATGAGCGTGTCCAAGCCCTGCGCCATCTGTTGGGCGTTCGCGCGAAACCCAGCCGCCGCCAGGGCGTCTTGAATCTCTGCATCGCTTGAGGCACTCAGCTTGGCAAAATCGCTGATGGCGATGTTGTCCCTCAGCGATAGTTGGTAACGCTGAAAATCCTGAAACACGCAGGAGGCGTTCCTGTAAGTGCTGCCTGAGGCCAACTCTCCCAAGGGAGCATCGCCCAGCAGAATCCGGCCTTTGTCAGGCCGGTACAGACCCAAGATCAGTCGGGCCAGCGTTGTCTTCCCCGAACCGTTTTCGCCGACGATGGCGAGCGTTTCTCCGGCGGCTATGCGAAGAGAAATGCCGCTCAGGGCCGACCGCTCGGCGCCGGGGTAAGTGAAGCTGACTTCTTCGAGCACGATATCTTTCTGTTCGTCGATGTGCACCTCCCCATACTCCTGCTCCGGCAGATCGAGGAACCCGAAGTACTTGCGGATCTGTCCTAGGCTCGCGGATAACTCGCCCAGCCTGTTATCAAGCACCTCCGTCATCATGGCAAACATCTCAAGCGTCGCCGCCAGGATGGCCGAGAACGAGCCAATGGTGATCCTCCCCCGCATCAGAAGCGAAACGAGAACCCCCAGAATAGACGTGTACCCTGCCAGGGTAAGCGCGTTCGCGGCAATCGCAACACGTTGGCTCCCAAGTTCGGTCCGGTAACGCAGTTCCTGAACTCCCTTGAAAGCTCGGATGTAGCGAGACAGGAAGAAAGCGCCGGCGCCCAGGGCTCTGGTTTCCTTGAAGAACGCTCTGGCCGTCAGGCAATCCTTGTAGTGCTCTTCCTTGCGGCGCAGCACAACGGCGCGATCGTCGAGCCGCGTGTAGTATCTGGAACGCAGGGAATGGGAGGCAAGCACCGGAACGAAGACCAGCAGCAGTGTCAAGGTAAGCAACGGCTCAGCGCGCCCTAGGAAGAGCCCCATGAACACGAAATACGGAACATACAGGCACGCAATGTCCATCAGAACATGAACAAGACCTCGCACGTTTAGGGCGCCGCGGTAGGCCTGGTCCAGTTGGTTCAGAATCTCCGGATCCTCGAATTTCACTACATCCAGTCTGTCTGCCTTCAGGTTGAGCTCGTTCATCATCGCCTGGTTGCTCTTGCCGGCGTAATACTCACCGATGAAATTGGCGACTCCGTCGATGGCTTCATCTAGAACCTTAAGCAAAGCAAACAGAAGTAACGACATCAAGGTCGAGCCAAACGAAACCGAGCCGACCGCGAGCCCCGTCACGTGTTCGAAGAAACCCCGAAGAGCCACAGTCGTCAAGACGAGCAACAGTGCATCCAACACAGTAACTGCGTATTCGAAGACGAAAAGGCCGGGCGATACCCGAAAGACCAATGGAAGCGCTTTGCGGGCAATCTGCATGAAGCCTTCTTCATTAGCGGGACTCATGCTTGGGCCACCTGCTTTCTCAGGTACCACTTCCGCTGCGTATTGAACATCTCGGCATAGCAGGAGTCCTGGGCAAGCAGAGCGGCGTGCGTGCCCTGTTCGATGATCCGACCGTCCTTCATCACGATAATCTCATCGGCGGATCTGGCCGCGGCCAAGCGATGGGTAACGTAGAGTGTGGTCGTGCATCGCCTGGCGCCGATGTCGCGGACAATGCTATAGATCCTGCTCTCAGCCATGGCGTCAAGGGCTGCCGCAGGTTCGTCCAGAACGAAAAGCTTGGCCTGTCTTCCAAAAGCTCTGGCCAAGGCCAGCCGCTGCCATTGTCCTTCAGACAGATCCGCGCTGCCAGGTTCAAGCTTGCCCAGAGGTGCATCGGCGCCCAGGGGAAGCGATCCCACCTTCTGCGCCAGACCGGTCTGCTCAAGAAGTGCCGCGATTTCCGGATCGGCAAGATCCGCATTGCCCAGCCGCAGCTCTTCTCTGACCGACAGCTGATACTTGCCGTAGTCTTGATAGACAACAGCGAAATATGCCTTTATCTCAGCGGCGCCAAGCGACCTGATATCCCGACCGTTCAGAAGAATCCGACCGCTGTAGTTGTTGTAGAGCCCGGTGAGAAGCTTGATGACCGTGGACTTCCCGCAGCCGTTCTGGCCCACGAACGCGTACTGCTTCCCTGGGTAGACGGCGAGACAGAAGTCATGCAGAACCTCTATGTCGGACCCGGGATACGCAAAGCTAACGTGATCGAAGATCAGGCTCTCAAAGGGCATGTCGAGAATGCGTTTGTCCGGGACGCTGTCGCTTCCCGGCAGCTCTTCAAGCCGTTCAAATCGGTTCAGGTCTTCCAGCCACAGACGTTTCTTCGTGTGCTCTTTCAGTAAGTCCGAAAGCTTCCACGACAGGGTGTGGATCAACTGCGAGAAAGCAATGATCAAGCTGATATGGACACCCGCCGTCATAAGGCCCTGTCTGACAACCAGCATAAGAACCAGGGCGATGACGGACAGAAGCAATGCGAACAGGCCGCTGATGCTCTTGGCCCTGATGAAGATCTTCTTGTCTGCGATGTAATCCAAAGCTATCTTCTGGCGCATCTCATTGTTCCAGTACTCGTTGATTACCGCGCCGAATCCAAACAGCTTGCGCTCATATGCAGCTTCTCTTCGGGACATGAGGGACTTTAGGTATCTGGCCTTTCTGGCGTGAGGCGCGACCTGGGCGCCGGCCTGATAAGCTTCAGCGCCGCTTCTCTGAGCGAGAACCGCGATTGGGATGATAAGAAGCAGACAGGCAAGCGCAGCCGGCACAGAAGACCGACCGATGATCACAACGGGACCCAGAACGCGCAGGCTCATCTCAGCCAGACCCAGGAGGTTTGCGAACCCGCCTATCACAGTGCCCGGCAGATCCGCGCCCACCCGTTCCAGCAAATCGTAGGTCCCGTCATCTTCGATATGCTCATAGGCCAACCGATTGACCTTCGCAACGAATTCGGGTTTCAGGCGGTCCTCCAATCGCATGCTCAGCCTGAGCATCAGGAAGCGGTTAAGGGTCTGAACAACATAGGAACAGAGCAGAACAGCAAAAACGGCAAGGAGCGGCGTCAGGGCGCCCGCGATGCGCCCGCTCGACACGACGCCCGGCAACGCGTCGAGCAATCCGGCTACGGCCAGCGTCTCCAGCGCAGGCAGCAGGGCTGCAATCAAACGCAAAGCGACCACGCCCACGGTCAGGAGGGCGCTGCAGCCGAAAGCGATCTTGATGAACACTGCATTCCCAAGATGAATCATGTCGTACCACCCACGGCTTTCTGATCGCGGCCTGGCACCCTCCGCCGATCAGGCGCGCTGAACTGCTACGAGCGCCGGGCATGAGTTGGGGCTGGAAAACCTAAGCCCGCCCGAAGCCTGAAGTCCAGCTCCCACAGAGCGGTTCTGTTGCTGTCCCACTTGAGCATCTGCTTTGCTGTATTGTAGTCCACCCACCTGAAGTCAGTGTGTTCCCTGGAAAGCGCGATCTGAGCATCGACCACTCTCACTGCAAACGCGTATTCCGGGATTACCAGGATGTCATTGCCCCACAGCAAACCGCAGACGTCCGCTGCCGGAATCGCGGCGCACGAATCCATCTGCACATACTCGCAGTCTTCCGGTATTCCGGCTTCCTCAAATCCCTCTCGTATTGCGGCATCCAAAGGAGCCTCAGCCCCTTCCACGCCTCCGGCAATCGCCTGCCAGTACCCGCCGTCCTCGTTCTGACGCCGGAAAACGCAGTAGAGGATCTCGCCGTTCGAATCGATCATATATGGAAACACAAGTACCTGAAACGGAGCACGACTCACGCTTTACTCCTCCTACACAGCAACTGTCTCAACCGGCGGCTGCCGCCTGCCGAGAGGATTATGATGCACTCATCTCTTCAGAGTAAACCCTCCTCAAACCGGAGTCTATTCCGTCCCCAAGCCAAATGGCCGCAGCGCCCGCGGCAGGATGCCCAAACAGGCGGCGATGGTCATCCCGTAATTCGTCACAGGTACTCCAGTATCCTCCACGGCGCCAAGGCGCGAAACCATTTCGCGCCGGTTCAACATGCACCCTCCACAATGCACTACCAACCTGAATCGGGCCAAGTCGGCGGGGAAGTCAGCTCCGCGGCGCCACTCGAAGGCGAGCTCGCCGCCGACCTTCCGGTTGAGCAACCGGGGGATCTTCACGGTGCCTATGTCGTCGTCGATGGGGTGATGTGTGCATGCTTCGGCTATGAGCACATTGTCGCCGGGCTTGAGCGTGTCGATGGCGCGCGCGCCCCGGGCAAGCAGTTCGAGGTCGCCTTTGTGACGGGCAAATAGTATCGAAAACGATGTCAGGTCGATAGCGCCAGGCACGATGGCGTCGACTTCGCGAAAGGCCTGCGAATCCGTGATGACTAGTCGCGGTCTGAAAGACGGATCGGCAGACGCCGCTTCGAGCTGGGCCACTCGCATTGCCGTCGCGACCGCATTGTGGTCGAGGATGTCCCGTATCGTTTGGACCTGGGGCAGTATGAGCCTCCCCTTTGGCGCTTCTGCGTCTTCGGGAATCACGAGCACCACCGTGTCGCCATGCGCCAAAAGGTCGCCGACGATGGGAGGCTCGTCGCACGTTCCCGGTCGCGAAGCCAGTGTACGGATAGACTCTATCAGTCGCGCTATACCTTCTCCGGTGGCCGCGCTGACGTACACCTGCGTGGCGTACCGAAGCGGCTCGATGCTCGGCTTAATGTCGATTTTGCTGACTGCGACGATGTACGGAATCCGTCTCGCATCGAGCCCGGCCAGGAGCGTGCCTTCGGGCTCGCCCATATCGCAAACCGCATCTACCACGACCAGAGCCATATCCGCCTTGTTGATAGCCCTCTGTGTTCGGGCCGCGCGCGCTTCCGCCAATACGCTCTCGTCGTCGATACCAGGCGTATCGATGAAGACCACTGGTCCCAGTCCATGTATCTCCATGGCCTTGTATACTATGTCGGTCGTAGTGCCGGCGACAGGCGACACCACTGACACGTCCTGCCCGCATATGGCGTTTATCAGGCTGGACTTGCCTGCGTTCATCCTGCCTAGCACGGCTATGTGAATACGATTCGACATTGGAGTCTTGTCGAAGCTCGTTCGGCTCATAGCTCTCCTCCTCAGTATCTACTCGGCCGGCTAGAAGTAGAGGTCCCTCTCCCCGCCCCGAATTCGCTCCAACCTGCGCCCACACTCTTGTCTGAGCCGGGGGTCGACCTCCTCGAACGCTTGCCTGATCGCCGGCTCAGACAACTTGACAGTATCGGGGGACGCGTAGTCGCACAAGTACTCCTGGAAGGTGAGCAACGCGTTGGGTTGGCAGAATTCGTGGATGTGGCTGGTCTTGGCCAGCGACATAAACGCCTCCCCAGTCCTGCCCGATCTGTAGCACGCCGTGCAGAAGCTGGGGACGTAGCCCGATGGGAGCAGGTCCCGGATGATCTGGTCCAAGTCGCGGTGGTCGCTCACCTCAAACTGCGGAGTATCATGTGCCTCTCCCCGGCTGTACTCCCCCACTCCGGTGCACGAACCCGCGCTTATCTGCGATATCCCCAGGGCTACAACTTCCTCGCGAAACTCGGGGGCTTCACGCGTCGACAGAATCATGCCGGTGTAGGGCACCGCCAGGCGCAGGCATGCGACTATTCGCTTGAAATCGGCGTCCGACACCAGGTAGGGGAACTCGCCGAGCGACATCCCGGCGGCGGGCCGAAGGCGCGGGAAGGAGATGGTGTGCGGCCCGACTCCGTGAGCGTCATCCAGATGATGCGCGTGCTGAAGCAGTGCAACGGTTTCGAATCTCCAGTCATACAGGCCGAACAGCACTCCTATTCCGACATCGTCGATGCCGCCGGCGAGCGCCCTATCCATGGCGGTGGTGTGCCAGTCGTAGTCGGCCTTGGGCCCATTGTGCACACTACGATATGTGCCGCGGTGGTAGGTCTCCTGGAACAACACATACGTGCCGATGCCGGCGTCCTTGAGCCTGCGGTAGTCGTCTACCGTAGTGGCGGCGATGTTCACGTTGATCCGGCGTATACTTCCGTTGTCGCAGTGCGTGTCGTATATCGTCTGCATGACATCGGTGATGTAGTCGATAGGGCAGTTCGCCGGATCCTCACCGGCTTCGAGCGCGATACGCTTGTGCCCCATCCTCTGGATCGCTCGGACCTCCTCGCGCGCCTCGTCCATGGTGAGCTTGCGCCGGGGATACTTGTTGTCGCGCTTGTATGCGCAGTAGGTGCAGTTGTTCACGCAGTAGTCGCTCACGTACAGCGGCGCGAAGAAGACCAACCGCTTTCCGTATATGGTCTCCTTGATCTTGCGCGCGGCCGCATAGACCTCCTCCAGCAGCTCGGAATCGTCCACCCACAGCAAAGACGCCAATTCCTCCAAATCGAGCCCGCGCAGCTCGAGGGATTTGGCCAAAACGTCCCTGACAGCAGCTGGGCTGTAGCGTTTACCCTGTTCGAGGGCCCCGCCGATCCTCTCGTCGTCAATGAAAGCGCACTCGACTCGGTCTCGTATCATCTGAGCATTCTCCCTTCTGAGTGTCCTTTTTCTGTATGCCCCTTCCAGCGCCCCAGGGAGCCTTGGGGCTGTCTCCCGGCCCCGAGCAGACCGACATGCCCAGCCGGCGGATCTCGCGGATTGCCGAATTCACCGAGTCGGCCAGTTCATCGCCATCGGCCCCTGGCTTGCCCGGGTAGATCTCGTAGGAGTTCCTGTATCTCCACGGCGTCACGTCCAGCATCAACACATTCGCTCCGGCAAGCAGCGCTAGGTAGCGCGCATCGCCCGAGTACTCTGAATCGCCGCGGATTGCGCCCATCGCAGTGAGATACCCGGCCGCCTGAGCTCTCCACCCGCCGTTCTGGCGGCCGACCACCCCAAGGGCGGTGGTGGCCGGAATGTGCGCCATCGGAGCCAGAAGACGGGCAACTGCGATAGTGTTCAGTGTGGATCGAACATCGGGCGTCCGGGCTGGCGGCAACGCTGTCGCCGAGAGTCGCGCCTGCCCCTGGTCACGCGCCGGCTTGCCGAGCGGGGTATCGGGGTGCGGGACGAACGGCCCTATGCTCACCATTTCGTAGTTCTCCTCGCCGCACAGGATGAGGTCGCGGGCCACGGACACGCGATCCTGGCCGGGCAGGCCCAGGATTATCCCTGAACCTACTTGGTAGCCCATGTCTCTCAAGGAACTGAGGCGACCCATCCGCGCCGCCAGCGTTGTCGTGGGCTTGAGCGCGGCGAACAGGTCGGGATCGCTCGTCTCGAACTTGAGCAGAAACCTGTCCGCTCCAGCCTCGCGCCACAACCGATAGCAGCGGTCAGGCGCCTCGCCCACGCTCAAGGTCACAGCCGCATTAGTCGATGCCTTGATTCCCCGGATGGCTCTCACGAGGCCGTGAGGCGGGTAACCCGGATCCTCGCCCGACTGCAGGACGAAGGTGCCGAACTTGTGGACCCGCCACGCGGCCATGGCTGCCTGCACTATCTCGTCCGGGTCCATCCGGTACCGGGCGACCTTCGAGTTGCTGCAACGCAGCCCGCAGTAGAGGCAATCCTGCCGACAGTGGTTCGAAAACTCGATTATCGCCCGAAGATGCACACACGGGCCGACCGCGGCCGGGCGCGCCCTGTGAGCCTCTGCCCACAGGGCCGTCACTCGATCCGCGCCGAGCGGATCGAGGGCCGCCGCGATCTCACTCGCCGTCTTTTCCATCCAATGCCACCAAGGTGACACGGGACTTAACGCCCGCGACCGACCCCAACTTGCCTGTCATGGCCCCGATTGTGTCGGTGTCGCCGTCCAGGATAAGGGCCATCACCGACACGCCCCTGTCCTTGTACGGAACCCCCATGCGGCCCACGATGATGTCGGCGTATTCGCTCAGAATCCTGTTTACCGCAGCCGCCGCGTTCAGCCTGTCCTGCACCACAATGGCCGCCACGCCGATGCGGTTTTCGCCTCGCGGAGCGCCCGTCTTCCCCCTATCGCTCGTTGATGCCCTCACTTCGTTGCTCCTCCTTCCGTTGGTTCCCCACCATCGCTAATGCCATGATGCCCAGTATGACGCAGTTTTTCCCAATCAAAAAACCCGCCTTGCGGACGGGTTGATCCCCCTGAGACGGCAATGCTCTCAGGAAAGCGTCAACCCTAGGTTCAGGCACAAGCCCTACCCGCAGGTATCCTCAGTATTCAGATTATCCGATCACCTTATCCGATCACGCAGCGACCGAAGACTCGAACTCAAGTCCGCGGTTGCAAGCAATACCATTGTAGCACAGCTTGCTTGTGAGGAAAAGCACAATCACAGTCACAGCGGTCAGGTATCCGTCAAAGTCCCTCCCCGAAAGGCAGGCGATGCGGGATTAACTATCTATCCGCTCTATTTCGCGGCGGGTTTTCGCCCATATGTCGAGTTTCGCAGCGACAGTTGATGCATATTCGCGCGCATAGACCCATCGAACAAACGGAAGGGAGCGACTGTAGCAGCAACTCCCCTTCACTATATTATACTATGGCAATACATGCCACGTATGCCCAGATTATCGGCCTCAGGATCCGGCTCCCTGCCGCCGGGGGCGTTCGATTTTCCGGCCGTCCGGGATTATGCGATCATACATCCCGATTTGCACCAACCATCGCTGCGATTCGCGGCGCACAGAGACAGAAGCGCCTCGAAACCCGGCGAATCCCGAAGGCCCGCTAAAGCCGCGTTACGCAGCAACTGGCCAGCTTACAGCCGTATACATCCGCTCGGGGCGGTCGGGGACGGAGTCGCTGAAGATGGGCCATCGCGCTCTGCCCATCTTGGGCCGCCCCCGAAATGGGACTTTGACTTATCCCTCCGCTGTTTGCTTCGCCGTTCGAAGAAGATCCGTTGGAGCCTCGCCCGCTCCGGCTTCGGCCTGCGGCGCAACCGGCAAACGGCGCCCATATGTATCTCTTGGCGGCAATCTCAGTCGGCAGTCGCGCAGATAAAAGCAGTAGCGGGTTCCCTGTTAATGGCAGAGGGTCGCGTTCGACATACGTTCTACACTTGGCGCCTGTCCCAGTTGCGGGTTGATGGGCCGGACGGCGCGGAGGGCCCGGCGCTATCCCGGCTCGGGATGGCCGGACGCCTGCAGGGCTTCGAAGAACAGGAGCCTCGCCGCGGCTCCGGGGCGCACGGCGGCGCAGGCGGAGACGCGTAGGTACCAGGAGAAATAGCGGAGTAGGTAGCGGGTGGCTACTCCGCGAAAGGGGCGCATCCAGTCGCGGAACTTGTGCAGCAGGCCGCGGACGTTTCGCGCGTGGTAGAGGGGTCCGGGGTCCAGGCGGTCTCGGGCCTTGAGCCTGCCGCGGCGTCCGCCTACCCAGTTGACTCTATCGGGCCAGTCCATGGGGGCGGTCAGGGATGAATACGACCGGTACGCGCATATGTCGGCGTTGTGCGATGCTATCCGGCGGAGCGCGCCGGCGAGGCTCTCTCCGTGCATTGTCACTCGGGCCCGGGCTGTGCCTTCGCGGTCTACGGCGAGCAGGAGTCCGCCTAGGCGGGCAGGGGGCAGCGCGTGGCGGTAGGCCGATCTGTAGCGGCGGACGATCCAGTCCAGATCGTCAAGGCGCGCTCCGTCGGGCACGTGCGAGCCTTTGAAGGATCGAACCAGGGGATAATGGACCACTTCCACTATTCCGCTGCAGGGGATATGGGAGTCCGCCGAGGTCAAGGCGGCTATGACGCGGTGGCGCCAGGCGAAGGCGGTGTTCTTGGAGATGCCGAGACTTCGGGCGGTCTGCCGTACAGAAAGGCCTTCAACCATGCACTGGCAGAAGTCGAGCCACAGGTCCCGCCGGCGTACGCGGTAGAGCGCGGAGCCGGTGAGATCGGTGAAGTAGGAGCGGCACTCCTTGCACTTGTAGCGCTGGACGCCTCGGCGTTTGCCGTAGCGGACTATCGCAAAGCCCCGGCAGGACGGGCAGACGAGGCCGCGCGGCATCAGCGCGTCGCGGATCTCACCTACCCACAGCTCCGCTCGGACGGCCCTGGAAGGAAGCTCGCCGCGCTCCGCGCTAATTGGGAGCGCGAGCGCCGCGAGCCTTTCTTCAATCGGCCGCTCGCATCCGAAGGGGGCTTTGGAGGAAGCGCGCAGGACAGACGATGTTCGCACGGCCAACGGCACCCCATGACATACATTCTCACCCAGATACTACCACGCAGCATGGTGGTTGTCAACCATGAATTGGGACAGCCCGCCCAGAGTTGTGATAATAGGTCACACCACCCCTCCTTGACATGCGGGTCCGCGTCAAGGCCTCTTTTCCAGGATCGGGCGGGAATGGGCAGCAGAGGACGCCGCGTAGCCAATGACGAGGGGTGTTTTGAGGGAACTCGGGAATGGCCGTTTGGTTTGGCAGCCGACGACCGCGGGAGAGGGTCATAAGGCGCTCAAGCTACGCTTGGCGCGGATAGAGCGGATCTTGGCGCGTCCACGGCCCGTCTCCCGCGCGATGAGCGCAAGGAGGGAATCCGGCTCCGAGCTGCTAATTCATTCATGATACAAGAAGGAATGGCGAAAAGTCAGCGCCAAATCTCATACGAAAGCAGGCTGGGGCGTCAGTACGACTTTGACGGGGGTCCTGTCACAGCGATGGCCATCGCTTGTTCAGCGCCATGTGGTACAATGGACTGTGGACGATTGTTTCGCGGGCACATTGCCCACAACCAAGGCCGTGTCTGCGAAACAGCATTAGCGGACTCCAAACGCAATTGGGGGGTGGGCGGCAGTGGAAGCGGAAAAGGAAGCCGCGCTGGCCACGATAGCCACAGAGTACGGGGTGGACCTGATGTATCTCTTCGGGTCCCAGGTTGCCAATGGGCTAAAGATTCTTCAGGGAATGGAAGTCGAGGTCCTGGATCCATTGACTGACCTTGACGTGGGCATTGTCACCAGCAGTCCCTTGCCTCCGCCCGCCGGACGCAGCAGGCTCTACGCAGAGATTTCCATTGCCCTAAGCGATGTATTCGAGCCGTTCCCTCTGGACTTGGTTTTCCTGGAGGAGAACCACTCGGTGTTCCAATCGGAAGCGTTCAAAGGCCAATGCGTCTACGCTTCTTCAGAGCAGGTCAGAGAGGACTATGAGATGAACATCCTCAGGCGAGCCGCGGACTTCAAGCCGTTCCTGGAGAAGTTCCTGCAAGAAGCGCTGGAGGGTTAGCGAATGAACGTCAACAAGATCCTGGTTCAACAGCGATTGCTCCTGCTTAGGGAGTATGTCCTGCGCATGAGTGAGCTGGCGCGCAGCGATGAGGATGGGTTCTGCCAAAACACCACAGTCTCCGCCGCTGCGGAGAGTTATCTGAGGCGGGCGCTTGAGGTTGTTTTCGATATTGGAAGGCATATCCTGGCCAAGATGGGCTACACCGAGCTGTCCATGGAGTACAAGTCCATAGCTCGCGGCCTCGCGGAGCAGGGTATTGTGCCCGGGGAGCTTGGTGAGAAGCTGATTAGGATGGCAGGTTACCGAAATCGTCTGGTTCATCTGTATCATCAGGTGACAGTAGAAGAGCTGTATCACATAGTCTCGGAGAATCTTGATGACTTCCGTGCGTTTTCTGATTCCATCCAGAAGGTTATGTCCTGACCCCTTTGCCCTTGATGGGGATATATGGATGGCGCATGAAGGTTTGCCTTGATCTCTGAAGCATCCTCTCAGGGCTCCCTCTACTGTGATATGATGGCCTAGAACTCAAACATGCTCGAGGAGGCCATGTAGGTGGGACAAAAGAGGACGATTCGCGGAGTTGTCGCCGATAAAGAAGGCGCAGCGCTTGAAGGCGCCACCGTAGGCCTGAAGAATTCGCAGTTTGAAGACGTCCTTGTGACTACGACAAACAGGAACGGCGAGTACCTGCTGGAAGCCGATGTGGGCTACTATCCCTTCCTGTATGCGGTCAAAGAATACGCTGATGAGTTCCTGGAGTATTGGTGTCAGAATGTCACATTGGCTGACGATATGGCGATAGATGCTCAGGTTGGTAGGCTAGAAGTGTATGGTCTGCATTGCTTTGTGATAAAGGGGGCTTATCCAGCCCTAACCATATACTTCAGACCGATGAGCCTCACGAAATACCAGGCTGGACGGGAAGACATAGCGCCGGATCTCTCATCTGAGATGATTCATGTATCAGTAAATGGATGTCCCCTAGAAGTCTATCTGCTGAACATGGTGGAGGAATTCGCAGGAGATCGCAACATGACAGCCTACCTCATTCAGGCCTCCTACCCATCTGAACTCCTACCGGTAGGCAATAACTTCCTCAAAGTACGTGTGACGGATAAAGCCGGCGACATGGGCGAAGCATCCTTGTATTTCTGACTCCGCTATCGATCCGCGACAGGAAGACGATGCCCGCGGACGTGGTAGTCGGCAAAGAAAACGCGTCCAACCAGCGCATATCGGCCCCCGCCGCTGAGCGGCAGATACTACAAGAAGGGGTAGTCCTCTGTGGATAGCTTGGCGCAAGCGACAGTGGAGCGAAGGACGCGCGCCTAACGCGGCGCGCGCCCCTCCCCTCTTCATACACTTCCAACTTGCCAGCTATGCGGGCCGTGCGTTCACTACATCACCACAGCCGCAAGCGGCCGAAGCCGAATCCGCTACGCTCATTGAGCACTCTGTAGTCGCAGTACCGAGTGACGTCGCCGATCTTTATCGTCACAGAAAGCGGGCCGGGCTGCATCACTGCCCCATCGAGCAGGACGTAGAACTTGGCCGCCGTGGGCGTGTCCGTCAGGGTCACAATGCGCCACGGCTCAAGCAGATTCAGGTTGACGCGCACTTGGATCGCCGCGTCATGGAGTCCCACAACCTGGAACGCGATGGTAGAGATATCGTTGATCCTGTACTCCGTCACTCCGGGTACGGGCTCCACGGTCGCGATCTGGGGCACTACCTGCGTAACAACGGCCGCTTCTGCGGCATCAACGCTCACGTTACCCAGCCTGTCGATGCCTTTCACCCAGAACCTGTTGTCGCCTTCACAAAGCTTCCCGATGTAGGTCGCGCCGTCCTCCACCGCCAACCACGACACGCCGTCCAGGCTGATCATGTAGCCCTGGACTCCTGAGCCATCGTCGGCTCCCGTCCACGTCCAGGTGAACGAGGATGCGTTGGTGGCGACCGGCTTAGTGGGGCTAGTCATCGTGATCCGAGGGCCGGTCCTGTCCACGACCGTCGACGCGATTAACGCGCCGGGCAATTCGTCGGACCAGGGCGATACGTTGCCGACTGCATCGTAGGCTCTGACCCTGCCCAGCACCGCCGTTCCGTCCGGGACGTCCCGGATATCCACGGGGTCGCTCTTGACGCCTGCGAAGTCTGCCTCGGTCCAGCTTGCGCCGGCGTCCCTGCTGTAGCTGAGCTCGTATCTCGCGGCGTCGAACGACGCCGACCACTCGAAGGTGAGTTGCGCGGCATTGGTGAACAGAGGCAGGGCCCTCATCACCGGCGCCGCGGGACTGGTTCTGTCAATCGCGACGTAGCCCTTCTCAGACCACAGGCTGGTGTGGCCCAGATTATCCACCGCCCTGACCTGCAGGAAGTGAACTCCTTCGTCCAGCGATGTCGTGCAAGTTGCGTCTGTCACAGGCGACACCATCACCACGCCGTCGATCCTTACATCGTAGTGATCAAGATCGGCATCGGCGACCGCTTCCCATGTCCATACCTGGTTCTCTTCCTTAGTCGGACTCGTCGTTTCAGGGGCATTCGGCCTCGCCGGAGGCGTGGTATCAACCACGAATTCCAGCGGGTCGGAGTAGGTGCTTGAGTTGCCAAGAGCGTCCGCTGCCGTGATTTTCACATTATGAACGCCTTCTGCCAGGACCACGGTGAACCTGTAAGCCGTGTTCTCGGTCCCTATCCAGTACTGGCCGTCAAGCCAGATGTCGTAGTACGCGGCTTCGGTCGAGATGTTCCACTTCACCTTGGGCGTTGCATCGGCGGTGTACAGAACCCCATCGATCAGTGTGCCTTCGGGCTCGGTGAGCGACAATCCCGTTGGAATACCGGGCGCAGTCACGTCTACTTCCACTTCGCCGCGGGCGATGTTGTCGTCGCTCTTGTTCCCCAGCCAGTCGTACGCCCTCACCTCGAAGGTGTAGATTCCCGACTCTTTGAAGGTGGTCTCGCGCGTGCATGCATCGCCGATGTCCTCCCAGTCATCGGCCGACTCGCTGTTCACTCGCGCTTCGTACCCAACCGCGCCTTCCGGAGCCGTCCAGCTCCATCTCTGCGGCGACTGGTTTGTGGGACTCGGCGTCTCCAGTACCAGTGTGGGAGTTCCAGGAGGCGTTACATCGTGGATGGTCGATACCGCCGCCGACCATCCGCTCTCTTTGGTCTCCGGGGGGTCAGCATCGGCGTTGACTATCGAGATCGTCTTCACCCGGAACCAGTACTCGCCCTCGCCCTTGTCATCGCCTTTGAAGGAGAACTCGTACTCGGGAGTCTGTCCGACCGCAGGGGCGACGGCTACGTCCTGGGCGCCGCTGAACCCAGCGTTCGTCGCCCACTGGAGCACGTAGGCGATGGCGTTGCCGCCGTCCGCTACTGCGTTCCACTTGAGCGTCAGCGGGCTGGCTCTGTACCCCTTCGCGACCGGCTCGACGGCCGGCGCGTCAGGCGCATTGATGTCGATAATGACCGGGTCGAAGTCTAGCTCCTCGCTCTCATTACCCGCTTTGTCCACTGCCTTGACCTTCAGCACGTGTTCGCCGTGGGACAGGTCGGACACTGGGGTGAACGATGTGCCCCGAGTTACGAAGGGCCGTTCGCCGTCGAGAGTGACGATGTAGTAGTCGATTCCGGACAGCCCATCATCGCCAAGCCACTCCCACGTGGGCCTCGGATTGATCGTCCGGCTGCCCGGCTGTGTGACAATGCTCACGACAGGGTCGGCGCGATCGACCGTTGTTGACACCACGTTGGACCATATGCTCACGTTGCCCACAGCATCGTAGGCCCGTACCTTTGCAGTTATCTGGTCGGCGTCCACAGCTGACGCGATGCCGATGTTCAGAGTCTGAGGGATTATGTCTTCCACTAGGGTTGCGGCTCCGCCTATGGTGGACTCCACGTCGTACGTCACCGCGCCGTGTACCTGAGTCCAGATCAATGTGATCGAGTTCGCATTGGTGTACGGGACTGCGGGAACCATCTCGATCACAGGGGCAACCAGCGTCATGGTGTCTACCAGCACTTCAACCTCGGCGGTCCAGCCGCTCACATTGCCCCTCAGGTCGATCGTTCTGACCTTCAGCGCATGCGTCCCATCGGCAAGCGACCTCGGCGTGTACTCGAGCTCGTCGCCGATGTTGATTGCCGCCGCGCCGTCCAGCGACACTTCGTAACTTGCCGCGTCAGAAGACGTGGAGCCGGTCCATGTCCAGGTAGGCTGGTTGTCGGCGGTCGGAGTCTCATCCACTTCGAGATCCGCAGGAGGTTCAGGCTTCTCCGTGTCGACCAGTACTTCGCCGGCATCGGACCAGCCCTGCTCGTTGCCGGGGTAGCCCACGTTGCCAAGGGCATCGTATGCCCTGACGCGCAGGTACCGAGTTACTCCGTTGCCCGTGAAGTCCGTTACGTAGGTCAGAGCGTTGCCCGCAAGAACCTCTGTGTTCCAGGCGGACCCGTTCTCGGACGTCTGGACTCCGAACGCAGCGCCCTCTTCGACATAGTCCCACTCCCAGAGCTGCGTAGCGCTAATGGTCGGGCTCGCCGTCCTCGGCGCCGCGGGAACCCGAGGCCCGGTCGTGTCGATCACAACGTAGCCTGGGTCAGACCACAGGCTGGTGTTCCCGAGATTATCCACCGCCCTGACCTGCAGGAAGTGGACCCCCTCGCCCAGCGATGTCGTGTAGGTCGCCGACGTCGCTGGGTCGGGTGTGAGGATGGGGGCAGCTGACACGCCGTCGATCACGATCTCGTAGCGATCAAGGTCGGCATCGGTTACCGCGTTCCACGTCCATACCTGTTTCGCAGCGTTCGTCGGGCTCGCAGCCCAGGGCATTCCGGGCGCCGCGGGCGGTGTGGTGTCGATGGTCACCGTAGCGAACGTGTGGGGAGTTCCCTCGTTTCCTACGTTGTCCACGCCCATGACTACCAGCGTATGTCGGCCATCCACGAGCCGCGACGAAGGCGTAAACGAGGCGCCCGTGGTCCTGAAGGGCAGTTCGCTATCGAGGGTGACTATGAAGTAGTCGAGCCCCGATAGACCAGCGTCGCTCCAGCTCCACTCCCACGTGGGGCTCGGGGTGTTCGTTCTTTGCGGGTCAGTCGGGCTGACCGCGCTCACTGCCGGCCCTGTGCCGTCGATTATGGTCGACACCGATGCGGAGTAGGCGCTTTCGTTGCCGACTGCGTCATATGCCATGACCTGTCCGGACAGGACGGCGCCGTCCGCCAGCGCGCCGGCATCGACTACGGCCGACTGTCCGGCTAGACCGGGCGCCGTTGTCCAGGTACTTCCGCCGTCCGTCGAATAATGGAAGTTGTACTTTACCTGCAGGTCGTCGTCGGACGCCGACCACGAGAACGTGACGTTGCCCTGCTTGCTGAATGCGGGCATCGGGTTCATTACAGGCACATCGGGCGCTACGAGGTCGATCATCACATGGCCCTGCGTCGACTTGGCGCTCTCGTTGCCCAGGTTGTCCACGGACGTGACTTCCAGCACGTGCATGCCGTGGGTCAGCGCCGCGGAAGTGTAGCTTCCCGTAGTCGGTTCGGCGCTGGGCGCGAAGACTACCTTCGCCCCATCTGCGTAGACGTTGTAGTGATGGAAGTCGAGGTCTGTCGCCGCGGTCCACGTCCATGTAGGCGTGGCGTTCTTCGTCGGGCTGGCGGCCCGGGGCATTCCGGGCGCCGCGGGCGGTGTGGTGTCCACAACCACTGCAGCAAATGCCTGCTCCATCCCAATGTTGCCGGCCTTGTCCACTGCTTTGACCCTCAGCACGTGCGCGCCATCGGCCAGGCTGGACGAAGGCGTAAACGAGGCGCCGGTGGTTTGGAAGGGGAGTTCGCCATCGAGGGCGACTATGTAGTAGTCGAGCCCGCTGTTGCAGTCGGGCACGCCCTCGGGGTCGCTGCCTGACCACGTCCATGTTGGCCTAGGATTCGCCGTGGGGGTAGTAGGCAGCGCCCCCAAGGCGACCACGGGGGAAGTCGCGTCCACATACACCGCATTCGACTCGCTGGCTATCTGGGTGCTTCCATTGGACGGTATCTGCGCTATAACATCCACGTTGGTGCTGCCCTCGGCAATCCCTGCGGGCACCTGGACAGATATGCTGAACACTTTTGAAGCTACTGTCATGTAATGATCCACATACTGCCCGTGGCCGCCTATGCAGGCCGACACACGTACCAAGTCGTTACCATCTACGGTCACGCGCGCCGTAACGGTGACAGTGCTGCCCGGCCTGGCCCACTTGACGGGAGATGACTTGGTCGGAGAGTAAATCTCCACACCAACTACGTTGGCGGCCCAGGCCGACCCTGATGCGCAGGCAAGAAGGGCAGCAGCAAGCAGCGGGGCTATCACCAACGTCCTTCGCCAGTGGCTTTTCACTTAGTCCACTCCCTTCGTGAATGAGCATTAAGAGCGAATTGGCACTAGCCAATGAGGAAATCCGCAGCATAACACAAGAATTGAGAGTCCCTTGCCGCACAGTCGTTTTTGAGCATATCAGACCGTATCGTTATCTCACACTGGCCGCGGGAATAGTCGAAGGACAGTAAACGTGCAGTCTTTGAGACTGCACGTTCCGCTGCGGTGTAGGCTGAGCGGAGACTGGTGTGGCCTGGGCAGGCTGGGCCTGAAAGCCATCTGGGAGGCTGCTAGGACAGGAACGGATCTGCTGACCTGTTGATTCGCATTCGCGCGGCGTAAGCGAGAGCCTGCGACCGGTTCTGAAGGTGGAGCTGGTCGAGAATCTGCCTCATGTGGTACTTTACGGTCCGCTCGCTGATGAAGAGGGCGCGGCCTACCTCTTTGTATGACATTCCGGATGCTACTAGCCTGAGGACCTGCACCTGACGGGGCATCAGCATCGGTTCGGCTTCTGTGCGGCGGTCGTCGTCCTCTCGGCGCTCGGCCCCCGCGCGATCGCCGTCAGGCGCCGGGTCGCGAGGGCGCCGGCTGTCTCCGGCCTCAAGCAGAGCCCCAAGACGCGTGAACTCCTCCAGGATTCTCGCCGTAAGGCCTGGAGAGAAGGCTACTTCGCCCTTTTCCAGGGCCGACAACATCTCCATGAGCTCATCGGCGTCCACGTCCTTCAGGACGTAGCCGGAGGCCCCGCTCTTTACTGCCTCGAACACGCTGCCGTCGGCATCGACCGCCGTAAGGACCACGATCTTGATCTCCGGAAGCTCCGCCTTGATCAGACGCGTGGCAGCTAGCCCATCGCATCGCGGCATGGATATGTCCATCAGTATCACATCCGGGCGCACCTCGCGCGCCATAGCAAGCGCCTCCAACCCATCCCTGGCTGTCCCCGCTACCTCCACCCCGCGCCCCGCCAGCAGGTCGGCTAGGCCGCGGGCGAACAGCGGGTGATCGTCGACGATCAGAACCCTCATCGGTCTAGTCCCCTTCGTTGAATTTTGACTTCAGCGGAATGCACACCCTGACCTCCGTGCCCTCGCCGGGCGCGGATCGCAACGTCAAGTCGCCGCCTAGCCGGTCGGCTCGCTCGCGCATGATACCGATGCCGCATCCCCCGGAAGACGGCAAAGCCGCTTCATCGGCAACGTTGAAGCCCTTTCCGTTGTCGCGCACCACAGCCTCGACATATGCGCGACTCAGCTTCAAGCTGACCCAGAGGTTCCGGGCATCGGCATGCTTGCCCGCATTGGTCGCCGCTTCTTGAATAATGCGGAATAGCTGCAGCTCGCCGGCGTGACCAACAACGCCTTCCGACGACCCCCGAGGGACGGTCAACGTGGTGCAGATGCCGTACCGCGATTCAACGTCCCGAAGCAGTCCCTGCAGCCTGGACACGAATTCCCGCTCGGGCGATGCTTCTCCTATCATGCCTCGTATATAGCTTCGCGCCTCGGCCTGAGCATCCCTGACCACGTCAATGAGGCTTTCGAGATCGCTCCTGACTGCAGCCGTTTGCTCCCTGGCCAGTTTGGCCTGGGCCGACTGAAGTCGAACATTGAGATAGCCCAGCACCTGACAGATGTCGTCATGCAGGTCCTGGGCAAGCGTTGCCCGCTCCTCCATGGCCGCCAGCGCTCGATGCTGCTCGACCAGCTCCGCGCGTGTGCGTTGTCGCTCAGCAACATCGCGGATCGCGATGATTTTCCCAAGGATCGACTCTCCGGGGCCCAGCAACGGCCAAAGGCGGAACTCAAGAAATACATCTTCATCAGCAATCTCTAGAGACGACTCGCCCGATGATTCAGTCAGCTCTGATAGGGCCCGCGCGGCCAGCGGCCAGCGCGCCATCACGTCAGCTGCATCTCCGCCCACAACGCAGTCAGCCGACTGGTCGGTAAAGGCCTGGGCGGCAGGGTTGATGGCCACGATCCGGCCCTCGAAGTTGGTCACGATTATGCCGTCGTCCATATCCCCGACGATGGTGGACCAGGCTATGGGGCGTATGTCGAATAGCCGATAGCGCAGAATCGCCAGAGCGCCGGCGATCCCGGTCGCAAGAAACGCGATGGGCGTTATGTCGAGACCATGCAGCGGGCTCAAACCCGATATGTAGAGGACACTAGCGGCCCACGGCGTAATCGCGCCAACGGCTACCAGTCTGGACTGCGCCCTGTACGGACCAGGCAATCCAAACGTCGCCCTTATGACTCTGACGGTCGCGATCGCAAGCAGTGTGTATGAGTAGGCTGTCCAGATCCAGAACCAGGGGCCGTATGCCTTGGCGATAAGCGCGACCGGTCCGCTTGTGTCGAGCCTGATGTTGTAGCGCATCAGCTCGTGATGCCCGCTGGTCCATACCATCGCCTGGGTGATTGCAGGCATGATCAGAAGGAGCAAGGTATTGCGCCGAGTCAGCCACTCCCCCTTACCGGACAGACCGAGCGCTGTAGCGAACCACGCCACAGGCACAGTGGTTATCCCGGCATATTCGATGTTCGACCAAAGAAGTTTCGCTTCCAGCTCCACACTGCAGAGCTCCATGGCGTTGCCGAGCGACCACTCCGCCGTGGCCAGCGTAAGCCAGCAAAGCGCCGTTGCCCCGGGCCTGCCCCGATGCTTCCAGGCGACCACAGCCATTGCAGTAGCTGTGATGCCGCCCACTATGTACGGAATCAAGAAAGGCGTGTACTCAAAGTGCATTGCGCTCCACCACGTCCCAGGTTGCTCTGCACTTCTTTCTTCGATGTGTTCGCGGATAACCCTGCAAGTCCCGCGGGTCTCCTTGACTGCGCCACCACCTTGCGCGTAGCGGAAGAGCGAGCGACCAAGCGCCGTCAGCTATCCGGTCGCCGCCGGGTCGCCCCTCGCATGCTCGACCGAAAGGATATGCGACTCGTCACAGATCCTCCTTGAGGATCGATGAGGGCTCTTCCCGCGAAACGCGCTGCACGGGGTATCCTGCAGCTAGCGCGCATAATGCCGTGGATGCACCGACTGCGATCACGGCAGTGGGACCCAGCCACCTTGTGCTCTGCCACCACCCCCCGCCTCGTGTGATCATCGGCACGAACCCCGCCGTCAGGGCAATGCCTACGGCCGCGGACGCCAGAATAACCAGTAACGTCTCAATGACGACCTGGGCGACCAAGTGTCCTCGGGTTGCGCCCACAGCCATACGAAACGCCCACTCCGAACGACGAGCGCTTGCCGTGTACATGGTATGCCCGGCGAAGCCGAGCCCAGTCAAAGTCAAAAGCAACCCCGCCAACATCGCCGCCGCAATCACAGACGGCTGCTTGATCGAGGCGCGCTCTGCGATTGCATCCCTTATGGAAAGGATGCCGATGTAGTGTCCTGTGTCAGGGTGCGCATCAGAATACCACTGGTTAACGGCTTCGCCCACAGTGTTGGCATCGGCCCGTTCGTCCAACACCAGCCAAACCGAGTTTGAGAAATCGGGAAACGCCATAGGCCCGGCCCACATCATCACTTGACCAAAGTCCATCACGAGGGCCGGAACATCCTGCGCGAACTCATCGAGCTTGGCTGAACACTCCGGCCATCCAGCAGGCGGGTCGGCTACTGTCCCGGCAAAGCGTATCGGGTATAGGCGCTCATCAGGCGGGAGGCGAAAAACGACCGTATCAGGAATCGCGCCGCCTGGGCCGGCCAGCTCCGCCAGGGCCGCGTTCGTGAGGAACGCCCACGCGCTGCCTCCAGTCACACGCTCGGGCGCGTCTGGAGAGAAGCGTTTGGTCACTCGGAGATGGACAAGGTTCTCAAAGGCATCGTTCACAAGGTAGATCTTGATGGGTCGTTCCAGCTTGTTCGCTCCTGTCGACACGAATGCCAAACCGTCCCAGAACACAGCCGCCCGCCTGACGCCCGGCACGGCTTCAAGAGCTGGGATCTCGTCGGGCACTATGGCGTCCGTAGACGTGCGATGCGTAAAGTCGGTAATGTAGTTGCCAAGCCCTAACACATTTGTCGGGTCGAACGTAAGCTCCATGGCCCGGACCACAGCACTCGACTTGACGATGAGGACTGCGAGGACCGCGAGAGCGCAAAAGCCTATGGTGAACTGAAGCATCATCAGCAACACCCGCGCGCGTCGACCCCTGAGCATTTCGAGCGCTGCAGAAAATGGAGCAATCGCCGAGCGCATGTTGTCGGTCTGTCTGCTCATCGCATCGCACCTCTCAGCAGAATCCCCGGCTCGTGCCGGTTAGCAGACCGGCACAGAGACGTTCCGAGGACCGCCGTTCCGGCCATCATGATAAGGCAGGCCCCAGCCAACCCTGCCCAAGTGACCGCGGCGATTCTGTGCGCGCTGAGCCAGAACCTCCAGACAACCCACACCAGCGCATATCCTGCGACCAGCGACACTACGGTAATGATGACCAGATCGGACATCACGTAGGCAGCGGTCAGCCTGGGCGTTGCCCCGACAGCTCGCCTGAGAGCGAGTCCGCGAGTCCTCTCGCGCACCCAAAGCGAAGCGAAACTGCCCGCGTTCACATAAGCCACGACAGCAATGAGGGCGGCGATTCCCGACATGACTACCGAGACAGTGCGCGCCTCGCGAATCGAGCTAGCATACCGCTCGGTCCCGCTGACAACCTGGACCACCGCGTCTGCGCTCACTCCTCTCGCAATGGGCAGGAACATGGCTAACACCTCGTCAGACGAGGTACCGCGAGGGGTATACACGGCTACCTCAGGCGAACCGCCGCCCGCAGGAAACGCCTGTAAGGGAACGAACACCCGCGGCCTCGGATCGCCGCCCGCCTTGCGACCGACTAACGCCGCGATTGGAAGCGCCCGGCCTGGATAGAGCTCAAGCACATCGCCCGTGCGCAGGCCTCCGCCCAGATCAGAGAAGGCCCAGTTGACGGCGATTCCGCCTTCGGCACCGGCCCGGGCCAACGCGTCCGCGGTATTGCCGGGATACAGATGCACATAGCCGTCATACAGAATCAGCTCCGCCATCACCTCCCGCGGCTCACTGCCTGCGTCCGTCTTCACCAGAAACGGCCTGCCGGGGACCGCGAAGAAGAACCCCTCCAATTCACCTTCGCCGACCATGCGGGACAGCGCCGCTGAAGTGAAGGCATTGCCGACTCCTCGTCGCTGGATGGGCGCCGATGGCGCGCCTGATCCCGACACACCGGAGGCCTCTGCGGCCTTGATGTAATACAACCGATCCAGATCCCCTGGCAGGCGGCCGATGATGCCGCCGTAAGTGGACTGAGCCATTCCCAGTCCCAAAGAGAGCGCTGCCGCGGCGATGGTTAGCCCAAACCACAGAAGCAGAATGCCCCAGAAGTTGCGTTGTAGCTGCCCGCGAAACCCCGCCAGTATGTCCTGCATGATCCCGGAGTTCATCGCGCCAGCACCTCCTGGGGCGCGCCTGCCCGAGTTACCATGCCGTCCTGGATCACCAGAGCCCGGTCAAGCGCCATGGCCACGTCTGTGTTGTGAGTTACGACAACCAGCACACTGTCAGCTGCGTTGCGATGAACCTCAAGGAGAAGATCCATCACCAGTCGCCCGGTGCTCGAATCTAGGTTGCCTGTGGGCTCGTCGCACAGTATCACCTGGGGCCTACCCACTACAGCCCGGGCTATCGCAACGCGCTGCTGTTCGCCCCCTGACAGCTGAGACGGCCTGAGGCGCTCCTTTCCGGCAAGGCCCACTCGGTCGATAGCCCGCTGTGCGGCGTCTCGGCGCCTGGCGGCGGGCCAACCTCGACATTCAATCAAGGGCAATGCCACATTCTGAGCCACGGTGAGTTCGTCAAGGAGGTTGTAGCGCTGAAACACGAAACCTATTCGGTCCCGGCGCGTCTCGGCGCGCTGGGCCTCCGATAGCTCCGTGACGTCCACGCCCCCGAGTCGGTACGTCCCCCCGTGGGACGGTCCAGCAGGCCAAGAAGTGAGAGAAGGGTGCTCTTGCCGGCTCCTGACGGGCCTACCACCGCCACTGCCTGGCCCCCCGGTATCTCAAGGCTGACAGGGCCCAGGGCCCGCGCCATTCCTCCATGCGTCCGATACTTCCTTGTTATCTCGTGTAGTCTGATCAAGCGCCTACACCTCCGCAAACGGGCTTATTCCAATGGCTATGGGCCACCCTAGACTGATGCCTCGTACACCTCTACGCTACCATCGATGTGGACCACGTACAGCTGCAACGCCAACATGAACCATAGCCAACGCTACCCAATCCTGCCGGGAAGCTTGCACAAAGATGGTTCTACGTATGCAATGGACTTCCTCCTACTGTGCGGCGTGAAGCTCCGTCACTTTCGCCACAGCCCAGGCGCCGTCAATCATGCGACCATCGCCGGGCCGCCCCTCGCATGCTCGACCGAAAGGATAGTGCGCCTGGGTCGGAGAATACTTGGCTAAGGTTTCCGCGAATCATGGCGCATAGTGGATATTGCGTAATCTTGTTCCTATTCGGCCCCACGCATGCGGTCCACCGGATACAGAGTCAGACCTTAAGTGGCGGCATAAGGAAGTGAGCATATGAAAGCGCTGGTCACAATCAAGGCTGCGGGGAAGAAGAAGCATTTGGCGAGCATTCCGCTGGACGTCCCGGGATCGCCCTTGACACTGAGGCAGTTTGTCGAACAGATCGTTGCCGACAGCGTGAAAGCGTTCAACGCCAGAAAGGTCGATTCTGACCTTGTCAGGTACTTGACGCGAGATGCCATTGACGAGCAGGTCTTCACGGGCAAGCTGGGCTTCGACCGCAGATACGGCAGCAAGGACGCTGACGTGGGCGAATCCGTCAAAGCAGCGCTGCTTGCGTATGCGGATGGCTTATACCGGGTTTTCGTAGATGATAGGGAGATAACCAGTCTGGATGAGATGATACAGCTTCACGAAGCGAGCACGGTCGCGTTAGTCAGGCTCACTATGCTATCCGGCGCCATATTTTAGGGGATATCGAAGTGTACCATTATGGGGATAAGCTCGAGACAATCAACACTCATCTGGAGTGCATACGAACGAAGTGGATTGCCGGCGCCGGCGAAGCGAGAGACCTTGCCGCGGCCCTTTTGTCGTGCATAGCCGAGATCCCCGGCGACACACGTTCCTATGCGCAGAAGCGCAATGACCTACGTACGCTGATCGATGTGTTTTCAGGCGAATACCAGGATGCCTTGGGCATGCTGCTCGGCGAAAAGTCCGCGAAGATGTTCCAGAAGATCTGGGAACGCTGCACCCTCTACCCCTTTTCATTGGGTTGGTTCAGAAGGCCTTTCCGCAGCCAGAAGGAGAGCATGCTCTATCTTGATATGAACCTGTCATTGCTGCAGGATATGGTGTATGCCGGCGCGTTCGGAGAGATCGACATAGCGAACGAACTGATGAAAAACGAACACGCGTACGGACATATGTTCTCCCGTCTGAAAGCTGCGATGATCGCCGCCGAGATCGATGACGGAAACAGCGAGATCTTGGACATTGCCAGTAGCATCATCTATGGTGAGAACGAGGGCGGTCTTGTCTCCAGAGAGCTCATAGCCGGACTGCTCATGAGCCGAAGCGAAGCGGCGCACAAGATGATCGGCGACCTATTGCTCGCTGCCAAGCTGCAGGAAGGGCTGAGGCAGGCAATCGCGGAGTCCATGGATGAAGGCTCGCGTCAGGGCTTCCTGCACATCCTGAGGCTGATCATCGACAACAACCTAGCGCGCTTCAGGTCTACATCGCTCTATGGGCTGTAGCCTTTGACGAAGTCGCAGATATTGAGCCGCTCGTGCTTGACCTCATCAAGGATACTCCGAAATACCGAAAACTGACCGCTCTCTACTTCCTGCATCAGACTTGGGCACCCAGGCTTCAGAACCTGATCGCCTGCAAAACGCTTTCGGATAGCGATCCGGAAGTACTGGCCTGGAGCATCCAGAATCTCTTTACCGATGGGGTCATTACCGGATATAACTTCGCTGTCCCCGATATACGGTCATTGCCGCGGGAGTATCCGCCGGAAAAGGTCTATGGGCTCCTTGAGACGGTCCTGAAGAGGTTCAACAAGAAGGAAACAGTATTCAGGGAAAGCCTGTTCCCGTGGTGCACGCTGACGTTGACTGCTTCTGAGATCGTCCAGAAACAGATCTACTGCGCGGGCATGACGACAGAACGACAGAACTACGTAGACAGGCTCCTTGATCTGCGCGAGAAGATGAGCATTGGAGTAAGGCACGGCTTCGTCCAGAACTTCCTGTGCAATCCCACAACGGAAAAGCAGAAGGTCGCGCTAGTAGAAGCTCTGGGCGACAAGAGCTCTCAGGTTCGTGAGCGCGCCGGCAAGATTCTGTCGGACATGGCCCTTACGAGCGACGATTTCCTCATCATCGAGGATCTGCTGCGATACAAGGCAGGCGATCTGCGAAAAAGCTGCATGACTCTGCTGCTCAGGCAGGAACCAGTTGCGCTTCTGGCCGCAATCGGCAGATTGCTGGAGAGCAAGAATGAGAACAAGCGGCTGGGAGCAATCGAGCTTGTATCCGCGCTTCGGGAGAATGAGCGTTTTTCCGGCATCCGTAGCAATGCTGAAGAGATGATTCTATCGCTGGAACCGTCCACCCAGACAGAGTCGATACGCGCAAAGGAAGTCGCCGATGCCAAACAGCCTGTCTATACCCCAGAAAACGGATTCGGCCTGTATGATCCGGCCAAGCTCCATACTCCCATTGTTCGGCAGCCCCGCAACGCTGTTGAGCTGGAATCGGCCCTATCCCCGCCAGTCAGACGCATCCAGGACATCTATACAGAGCTCTCTGAGCTTATTCACGAGCACCGCGAATACCAGTATGAGACAATTGACCATGACGGCTCGAAATCCACGAATGTGCTTGGATCACAGTGCTTTCTGAATCCGCTGACATGGAGCGCGTCAACAGCAGGCGAAATCCTTGACAACTACCCGCTCCGCGCGGTTTGGGAGAAGTTCTTCGCCGATATGGGGCTGGCGAAGGACTTGCTGTCTGTGGCTTTTGCCAGGCAATGTGCGGAAGGGCCTGTCTTCGATGCTCAGGAGTCTTTGCGCAAGGAAACAGGCTTAGGGCTTTCGGAAGGCGACAGCGCGACACTGCGGGAGTTCTTCAGCGGTCTGCCGTACGAGAGGCTATGCACGTCGATTCTGGGGGTTCTGACATATAGCATCCCCGCCAAGGAGCGTTTTGACATGGCATACTCGGTGTGCCATGGTCTCCTCCATGCCGTACCCTCCTCCCTCTTCCGTAAGCTGTTGGCTTCCCAATACGCCGCGCATAGACTGATCTGCCCAAGCAAGCAGGAGTTCTACTTCGGCGATAGCAGCCAGTTGAACTACTGGCTCGACGCCACGAAACGGGCGGCCGACTCGGACGATCTGTTCTCAAGGTATTTCAACATTGCTTACTCCTTCTATAGAGCATCCGACTACAAATCCGAGCGCCGTTACTCCTACTGCTCACTGGAGACTGCGGATTTCGGCAGAGCTTTCGGTCTCGGCCTGATCGATGAGAACGAGGTTCTCTTTGAGCTGATGGGCAGGCAGGCCAGTCCTGTACATCTGGAGCGCCTAACCAACCAGATGCTGCGTAAGCGCCGTGAAGCGGCGCAGTTCGAGTCCCTACTGGATGAATCGCGCCTGGCAATCCGCAGGATAACCCAGATGGAAGTCGCGCGCGGCGAGATGACGACCTGCGTTAGCCATCTGGCGGCGAGTACGCGCAGGTGCTACGGCGTCGATACGTTTGTGTCCATCCTGCTCAAGATGGAGAAAGATAGTTATGTCCGGGGGTACAACGCCGTTGGTCGCGACAACACGAAAAAGGAGATGCTTTCGCATCTCTTGAAGTGCTGCTATCCCGATGCCGGCGATGACCACGAGAAACTCCGTTGTCTCTTAAGTGGCCGAGCGAGCGCAGACGCTCAGCTTATCGATGCGGCGATGTACGCTCCGCAATGGCTGGACATCGTTCAGGATTACCTGCAATGGCCGGGGCTCAAGAGCGCCGCGTGGTATTTCCGCGCGCATATGAACGACTACTTTTGGGACGAAGAACAGGCTGTCATCGCGCGCTATTCACCCATCGAGCCGGCGGATTTCAGAGACGGCGCGTTTGACGTGGCCTGGTTCTGGGACGCGTACAACACGTTGGGCGAGACGCGGTTCGGGACCGTATACCAGTCGGCGAAATACCTGGCATCCAGCAGCCAGCACAGAAGGGCGCAGTTGTTTGCCGACGCGGTTACGGGGAAGCTCGATCTTGACAGGACTGAACAGGAAATCAGAGAGAAGCGCAATAGAGACCGCCTTCTGGCCTATGCCCTGATACCTATTGCGGACAAAGCCGATGTCCTTCATCGTTACGAGTTCATCCAGAGCTTTGTAAAGCAGGCGAAGACGTTTGGCGCGCAACGTCAGGCAAGCGAAACCACCGCGGGAAGAATAGCTCTATCAAACCTCGCCCGCAATGCGGGCTATCAGGATGCCAACAGGCTCATGTGGCAGATGGAGACTGACAAGCTGCGCGAGATCTCACCGTTTCTTGCCGCCCCTCAGCAGGTGGAGGATTGCGAACTACACCTGATGGTCGACTCGGGCGGCATGGCTGAGATCAGCGTTATCAGGAACGGCAAACAACTCCGCGACATTCCGTCAAACCTGAAGAAGCACGAGCTCTGTCAGCGCCTAAGAGCCGTTCAGAAGGACCTGAAGCAACAGCACTCCCGCGCTCGGGCAAGCCTGGAAAACGCCATGGTTTCGGAGGACACGTTCTCCACAGCGGAACTCGCCGCCCTGGAGCAGAATCCCGTGATAGCGCCGCTGATCGGCAACCTTGTTCTTGTCGTAGACGGGAAACATGGGTATTGGAGAAAAGGCGAACTCGTTTCGCCCGGCAGGTCTGCAATGGAAGTTGAAGAAGGCGCTCAGCTCAAGATCGCTCATCCGAAGGATCTGCTCGAAATGGGCGTATGGGCCGAGTATCAGCGCGCTTTGTTTGACCGGCAGATCATCCAGACATTCAAGCAGGTGTTCCGTGAGCTCTACCGACCAAACGCCGATGAGCTCAAAGAGCTGACTCGCTCAACAAGATACGCAGGCCATCAGGTTCAGCCGAAGAAGGCGCTGGCGCTGCTGAAGAGCCGGGGATGGACAGCGAGCTATGAAGAGGGATTGCAGAAAGTCAGCTTCAAAGACAACGTTGTTGTCTCCCTCTGCGCCGCGATGGACTGGTTCTCGCCTGCCGACATCGAACCTCCGACTCTTGAGGCAGTCGCTTTCCATGACAGGAAGACATACAAAGCGGTACCGATTGACCGGATATCCCCATCCTGTTCTCTGAGACCATGCGCGATGTCGATCTTGTCGTAAGCGTTGCCCACGCGGGGAGCGTCGATCCCGAGGCTAGCCTGTCGACGATAGAGATGCGCGAGAGCCTGCTCGGCGAGATGCTTCGCCTCTTGGGTATCAAGAATGTAGAGCTGCGCAAGACACACGCTTTCATCAAAGGCAAGCTCGGCGAATACACAGTTCATCTGGGAAGCGGAACTGTTCAGAAGATGGCCGCGGGAAGCATGTTCATCGTTCCTGTTCACTCCCAGCACCGCGGACGCGTCTTCCTGCCGTTCATGGACGATGATCCCGAGACTGCGGAGATCGTATCGAAGATAGTCTTGCTGGCGAAGGACAGCAAGATCAAGGATCCCGAGATACTACGGCAAGTACAGTCCTGAGAGACGTGGGAGGGATGATGTTTGGCAGAGTCACGCGATCTCCTGTCGCTGAGCGACATCGCCCGGCAGTTCCCAGGGTTCTTGCTGGACCGCGTCAGTTTCTCGTTGCGGCCAGGCGCAGTGATGGGGCTGCTCGGCCCCAACGGCGCCGGAAAAACTACGATAATCAAGCTGATCCTCAATCTGATCCGTCCCGACTCCGGAAGCATCCGGGTATTCGGCTTGGATAGCCGGAGCCACGAGATCATGATTAAGCGGGACATAGGCTACGTTGGGGAAAACGCTCTCCTTCCGCCGAACGGCACAGCCCGCTGGCTTGGCCGGTTCCTCTCCATTTGCTTCCCTTCCTGGGACGATAGCCTGTACCGGCTCTATTTGGACCGCTTTGAGGTGCCTCTGAACAAACCGGCGCAGGCTCTGTCGAAAGGCACCCGCACCAAACTTGCCTTAGCGGCGGCGATGGGGCATCGTCCGCGACTGCTCATCCTGGATGAGCCGACTTCGGGGCTAGATCCAATCGTTAGGCTCGAGGTAGTAGGCGCCATTCGCGAGGCTGCCGACGAAGGCGGGCGTTCTGTTCTATTCTCGACGCACATCGTATCCGACCTTGAGGCGGTCGCGGACGCAGTGACCGTAATCAACCGCGGCCGGGTGCTTGTATCGGAGGAAAAGGATGAACTGCTTTCGAGATGGCGGCGGGGGGAGTCGCCCCTCAGCCTTGAGGAAGTCTTTGTCCATCTGGTAAACAGCAGCGACGTTGGGGCTCGCAGGGAGGCGATGGGCCGTTGATCATCAGGCTGGCCTATGAAGAGCTTCGCGCCCGCGTCAAGACGATAGGCATCGTCTCAATAGTCG
>DHON01000032.1:0-135 GCA_002409965.1 Firmicutes bacterium UBA5389 | reverse complement strand
CGATAGGCATCGTCTCAATAGTCGCATTCGTGATCGTGATACCCAGTATGGGCGCTAGTCGCCACGTCTACAGCATCGCCGTGGCGTTCATTGTGGCGCTTGCAGCCGCAGTCTACAACCAGCGAAGCACATATG
>DHON01000035.1 GCA_002409965.1 Firmicutes bacterium UBA5389 | reverse complement strand
GCGGGCCGCCGGCGCGAAGAGAGGCGCCGCGGCCCGCGCTCTGTAGCCGGCGCGATTGTCGCAACGGTCGCGATCACTCCGATGGCGCGCGGAATGGGCCGTCGAGCAGCGCCGAGAGTGCGTTGTCGGAGAGGGGACGTGAATCGTACACCGACACTCCGTATGCGCCTGCGGCTCTGGCCGCGTCCACAAGGTTCGCCAGGGTGGGGGCCACGCTCTTTGCGGGTATCGATGCCGCGCTTATGCCGGCTACCACGGGAGTATTCACTCCGGCGAAGTCCTGCGCCGCGCGGACCAGGGTGTCCACGAGGTCGGCACTGCGGGTGTCGGTCAGTGGAACCACGAAGTCCAGCCAGCCCGGTGCAGTCCACTTGCTCCAGTCTTGCATTCTGAGAAGCACTGAGTCGGGATAGGGATACACCGATGCGGATATGAGCGTTCCCGGCGACACTTCGCGGATCATCGAGACCAGCCCGCCGACGAAGGCGTCGAGGTTGCGGCATCGCCAGTCGAACCATCCATTCCACCTGGCGATGTTGAGCCCGATGGAGCGCGGCGCGAAGCCCAGATCGGCCGCGGCCAGCTCCAACACACGGGGGTTGAAGTCGTATGGCGCGTCTTTTCCCTCGGGGTAGCATACGGAGTCGAGGTGGACGCCGTCAAGAGCGTAGCTGGTGACCAGCTCGCGCACGACATCCATGATGAACTCCTGCACCTCGGGATGGGCCGGCGACAGGAAGCATCGACCGCCTTGAGAAGCAGCGGCGGCGGCCGGGGTGCGATCGTCTCGGGCCATTGCCGCCCAGTCGGGGTGCTCCAAGAGCAGAGGAGGCAGAGTGCCGTCGGAAGCGGCCTGTCCAGCATCGAAGGCATCTACCCACGCATGTACGGACAGTCCCGCCTGTTTGCCCTCTTCTAGCGCAGCCTGCAATGGGTCGAAGCCGTCGACTGCGGAGAAGGCGGGATCCTGCGCAACTGTCTGCGATGGGTAGAGAGCGCGACCGTGTGAGTAAGCGGACACGAATACGGTGTTGAAGCCGGCCGCGGACAGTCGCTGCAGATCGTGGGCTATGCGGTCGCGGTCGGTTGGCGGAGTGTACCATGCGGCTTTCGTCTTGAGCTGGCCCAGGTTGAACCCCGCGCCGTGCTTCACGTTCACCAGGTATCCGATGGTGTTTGCTATCAGGGCGGCCGCTTCAGGAACGGCCGCATTCTCCGCGCTGAACAGATTCTCGGAGCAGTAGAT
This sequence comes from Firmicutes bacterium UBA5389, assembly GCA_002409965.1. Classification (GTDB taxonomy): domain Bacteria; phylum Bacillota; class DTU025; order DTU025; family DTU025; genus UBA5389. The sequence continues at coordinate 32,828 of DHON01000035.1, read as the reverse complement.
CCCGTACCTGGTTTCCGTCATAGCCAGGCGTCCATCAGGCCATTTGGCCAGCACCAGGGCATCGGGATTGACGCGATTCGCGAGCCCTCGCTGACGCGGGACGGGTATAGGCGAGTCCAGTCCGCGGAAGATGGGGTGGGATTTGGCAGACGGAGACATGGCGTTCGTGTCGACTTCCTTCATTGAAGAGTGCCTCACTCCCATGATCCGAGTGAGTTCGTAGTCGGGACGAACGCGCCAGAAGTCGTCGTGCAGGGAGGTATCGAATGTGGCGAAGACCCGCCCGCCGGCCTCCGCGAATTCCACAATCCTCTCGGCCGCCAGCTGAGACACGCAGGACGTCGACGGCAGCACCAGCGCCTTGTAGGATTCGAGGGCGCCCATCTCCAGGTCGTGGTCGGTGATCACAGCGGCGGATATCCCCGCCCTCGCGAGAGTGCTGATGAGCCAGGTAATGTCTACGAACTCCGACTGGTAGTCCCAAGCATTGAGCGAAGCGTAATGCCGTGTGTAGCCGGAGTCCACTATCGCTGCTTCCGCTCCTTGAGCCGCGAGCGCTGTCGGATTGAGTGGGCCGAATGAGCAGAAGCCGAGCATTGATACCGCCGCCGCCAGAACCGCGGCCATCGTGCGAACCGTGCGGATTGTAGGCATCAGTACATGTTCACTCTCCTTGAAGTAGCCTGCCAGCATGAATCGCAATCTCATTCGCCATCTTGACCAGCTTTTCCTCCAGGACAGGGCGTGGGCGAAGGAGAAGCGCCTCTCCGAAACGAACATATCAGGAGGCGAATCGAGCGGTCTTTGCATCAGGATGGAGGTATCAACAGCATGCGAGGCTCAAGCAGCGTTTCAATTGTCTTCGGCATCGTCCTGGTCTTGCTAGGAGTGGTGTTTCTCCTCAACAACCTGGGCGTGACACGCATCAGCATAGGCGACATGATCGAGACTTATTGGCCCCTTGTCTTGGTGGCGGTGGGGTTGTCAGCGGTCCTTAAGCCCCGTGGCGACGAAGGAGGTCGCAACGACAGCAGAGTCAGCGGCGATGACGAACGCCGCGGAGAAGGTCGCGACGATGGCAGCCGGCCAGTGCGCGCCGGCTCACCCGACGAGGTCAGCCCATGTGACCAGGCCGCTGAACCGGCTGGACCCTGCCAGTCTGAGTCCTGCCGGGCAACGGGCCCGAATGTGGGCGGATGGATTCTGATAGGCCTGGGTGTGCTGATACTTGCGGCAAACACGCGGTTTTGGGGATTCGACTTGAGCCGATTGTGGGGGACGTTCTGGGCGGTGGTGGTCATCTTGGTCGGCTGGAGCGTATTGCGGTCGTCGCCTCCCGAGGGCACGGCGGGGCGCACTCAGTGGGTGGTCATGAGCGGGCTGGATCAGCGCGCCACGGGCTGGCCGCTCAGGAGCGGATCGTATGTCGTGGTCATGGGCGGGGCCCAACTGGACCTGCGGGTAGCCGATATTCCCGATGGCGAGACGTATCTGGACCTGACCGCGATCATGGGCGGAATAGACATAATAGTCCCTCCTGATCTCAGTGTGGAGTGTGAAGGGACTTGCGTTCTGGGGGGCGTGACCGTGCTTGGGCAGTCGTCGGGCGGCGTTGTCGCCACCCGGACCTTTTTCCGGGAAGGGGCTGTCGGGTCCACGAAGCGGTTGCAGGTCAGGTGCAGGGCGATAATGGGCGCAGTGGAGTTCAAGTAGGGATTCGCGATTCCGTGTCGAAGATCCAATAGGTTGTCAACTATATTCCTCCGAGTCCCCTCGCCTAATGCCCGAGCGGCGCCGCTACTTCGGGCAATGGGAGGTGGACCGACAGGGTGCGCCGGGAAACAGGCGCGCCTCCCATTGCGGAAAGGAGGCAGCATATTGGCTGATATCTGTACGCCACGGGCTGCGAGAGCCAAGATGCAACGTAGCTTGCATCGCTACGCTCTGGCGCTTGCGGCGTCTGTTTTGGTGTGCGCCGTCACGGCCGCCCTGCCCGGCGCCGGGGTCCGGGCGATTTTCGGCCGCTCGGGGTTGTCGTTTGCGGTGGTCGGCGACAACCAGGGGCGGAACGAAGTGTGGGATAAGGCGATAGACGCGATCAACGCCGCGCGTCCGCAGTTTCTCCTGCACTGTGGCGACATGGTAGCATCCGGGACAAGCCAGCAGTACGATGACTTCGCCGCCCGAGCCCGAAAACTGAGGATGCCCTTGCATACGGTGCTGGGCAACCATGATGTGAAGGACAACGGCAGGGCGAACTACGCCAGACTGATCCGGAAGGACGCATACTACTCGTTTGTGCAGAAGGGCTACAGGTTCATAGGCCTCGACAGCTCGTCGGGCAGTCTTGACGCAGCCCAGATCGACTGGCTCCGGCGCGAACTGGCGATGCCTGGGCCCAAGTTCGTCTTCATGCATATCCCCCTCTACGATCCCAGGCCCGGCCGGGATCACTGTTTCCTCGATCCCAATCAAGCGGCCGAGCTTCACCGCATGTTCAGCGCTTCGCAGGTATTGGCTGTGTTCAGCGGCCATGTGCACGTCTTCGCTCAGCAGGTGATGGATGGAGTGCTGTACGTTACCAGCGGCGGCGGGGGCGCTCTGCTGTATGCCAGGCCTGGCGAGGGCGGATTCCACCATTTCGTGATGGTGCGCGCGGACGGCGACCGGGTTCAGGCGGAGGCGGTGCCTGTAGAGGCTGAGATCGAAGAACCGCGTCTTTGTGTTGTGGGCCTCAAGGGACAGCTAGAGATGACTTTGGGTGAAATCGCGGCCATGCCTCGCTTCGAGGTCCGGACGGCTTTCGAGAACCGGTTCGGCAATCTGGGCGGACAGGGCGTGTACGCCGGAGTTCGCGTTGCGGCGCTCGTCGACTTGGTTGGCGGGATGCGGCCCCGGCAGGTCCTTGTAGTGACGTCGAGCGATGGTTATGCGCAGGAATTCGCGTACGAAAACGTGTATCCTTCCGCCAAGTGGTTGGCCATCCAGGGCGAGATGCTTCTGGCCTATGAGAAGGACGGCGCGACTCATCCAGCGTGGGGAGAGGGTCCGCGCGTTGTGTTCGCGCCCGCCGATGGCGTCTACCACAACACGGACTGTGCCGCTACATCCGTTCCAGGCCAGGGTTGGAACGTATATGAGTCGGCCGGCGCGCGGTGGGCGCGCTACATCAGTAGAATCGAAGTCAGGTAGGGACGACTTTACGCGCAGTAATGTAATCGGGAGGTAGTAGCATGTTGAAGAGAAACCGTGTTCTGATAGTGCTGGCGATGGTGGCGCTTGCATGCTTCGCACTGAGCTTGGGGCGGCTTGCCGCAGTGGACGGATGGAAGGTCGAGATAGTATCTGGCGACAAGTCCGCAGTGCTGACCGAGGCTGACGCCGCCGCGATGGAAGCTCAGTCTGTGAAAGCCGCGTTCCTGAGAAGCACCGGACGCATCGAGGGGCCGTCAGTCTACACCGGCATACCCATAACCGCCGCTTTGGCGCAGGTGGGCGGCATCCAACCGGAGCAGGCCATTCGCGTGACCGCGCGCGACGGCTATCAGATGGTCTACAGCTACGCCCAGGTTCAGGGGAGTGTGTTTACCTATGATGCCAAGGGGAACGTGCTGCGCGTGGGAGGGCCGTCGATGGTGCTCGCATTCGGTTCTGAGCGCGACCCAGCCGACAAGCTGCCCCGCATCATCTTTGCTCAAAGTGCCGTGGATGCCATCACCGATGGCCATCTATGGGCTAAGGCGGTCGCCAAGATAGAGGTTATCCCGGGCGTGGAAGACTGGCAGATCGGCTTGTCGGGGATGGAGAACGTGTGGCTGGACAGAGCCACGTTCGAGAGCATCGTCACCTGTCCGAGCACGCCTCACCCCGGGGTCGCCTGGTCCACCACTGAGAAGGACGGAAGTCAATCGACTTACGAGGGCACGCCTCTTTGGGTCATCCTTTCCATTATAGACGGCGGCGATGCGCCGGACGGGCACTATGTGTTCAACGACGACCTGGCGCAGAAGGGCTACACCGTCAGAGTGGTGTCCAAAGATGGTTTTGCAGCCGAGTTCGACTCGAAGTTGGTCGCGCGGAACGATGACATCATTGTAGCCTACTTGAGAAACGGCGAGTATCTTGCGGAGGGCAGTGCTCCGCTGCGTATGGTAGGAAGCGGTCTTCCTTCGAAGAAGCACTCGGTCAAGCAGATTGCGGCAGTGGAAATAGTCGGATTCTGAGGCTCCGAGTGGAGCAGGGAGGAGTCTGAAACATGAGAAACCGGTTTCGAGTCCTACTGGCCGTTTTCGCGCTTGCCTGTCTGCTCTGTGCGGCAACCTCTACTGCGGTTGCCGATACAGGTGCTAATGATTGGCAGTTGGAGATTGTGTCGGGCGACAGATCGGTCGTGTTCACAGCCGCCAACGCGGCTGCGATGGAGTCGGCAACGGTGAGCGGAGCGATGTTCCGAAGCAGTGTGGGTCGTGTAGAAGGCCCGTTCTCGTATAGAGCGGTGGCTGTGATCGACCTTCTCGCGAAGGTCGGAGGCATCCATCCTGACCAAGCCGTTCGGGTCACTGCGCGCGATGATTTCTCCGAGCTGTACAGCTATGCGCAGGTGATGGGCAACGTCCTGACCTTCGACGGCAAGGGCGGGGTTCTCCGGGTAGGCGGGCCAGAGATGTTCCTGGCATACGCGTCCGACCGCGACGGCTCGGAGAAGATGCCTCGCATTGTGTTTACGAGCCGCGATGGGTACGCGATCACGAAGGGGCATCTATGGGCGAAGTCGGTCGCCAAGATAGAGGTAGTCCCGGATGTGGACGGCTGGCAGCTGCAGCTGGATGGGGTGGAGCAGGTCCTGCTGGATCGGGACACGTTCCGGAGCATGTTCATGTGCTCTAGGACGCCCTATCCTGTGGCATTCTGGATTGCCGAGGAGAAGAACGGCAGCACATCTCAATACCAGGGGACCCCGCTCTGGGTGCTTCTATCGATGTTCGACGGCGGCGATGCGCCGGAGGGGAACCACGAGTTCAATGATGACCTAGCGCAGAAGGGCTACACAGTTAGAATTGTCTCGAAGGACGGCTTTGCAGCCGAGCTCGATTCGAAACTAGTTGCGCGAAACGACAGCATTATCATGGCTTACTCCAAGAACGGCGATTACCTGGCTGAAGGCGAGGCGCCGTTTCGCCTCGTCGGCGACCTGCCAAGCAAGCAGCATTCGGTCAAGGGAGTTGCCCTGATCCAGATAGTCGGTAAGTAGCATGGAAAAACGATTCTCCAAACGCCGGCGGGGTTACTACTTCAGCACACGCGACCTGGTCCTGATCGCGGCGGTGAGCGCTGCCGGCGGCGTGCTCAGCACGTATGTCGGATATCTCGGCAACTTGCTGAACTCGGCCTTCGGCGTGCCGTTCGGCGCCGGCCAGTTCATGGCGGGTCTGCACGTATTCTGGTTCGTGCTCGCGCGGGCCATTGTGGGGCGCACTGGCGCCGGCGCCCTGGCCGGAGTGCTCAAAGGGCTGGTCGAGCTGTTTGCAGGCAGCACTCACGGCTTGCCGGTGGTATTTGTGTCGGCCGTGGAAGGCGTGCTTGTCGACCTGCTGTTATTGACGTTCACCCGGCCGCCGGTGGCCGCCATGTGCCTTGCCGGGGCCATCGCGTCAGCATCGAACGTAGTCGTGTTCCAGGTGTTGTATTTCTCCGGAGTCTCGTGGGGATACATGGGCCTGATGGCGTTGTTCGCGGCGGTGTCGGGGGCGGTGTTCGGCGGATACTTCACTGCGGGCGTGCTGGACGTGGTGGATGCCGCCGGCCTGCTGCGGCCAGTGCATGCGCCAGGATCCGGGCCAGGGCATCCGGCTCGTCCCGGGCGGCGCGTTGCACGCCTGGCGGTGACTTGCGTCATGGCGGCGGCGCTGGTGGGCGGGGCGGTATACTACTACACTCAGGTGTTCGAACTGCCCCCTTCCGGTCCGATGTGCAGAATCGAAGGCAGGGTTGCGCAGGCATACGAATATGCGCCGAACCGGTTTCGGGATGAGGTCGTCACCGTCAGGGCGGAGCTGGTCGGTCAGGTTACGCATGTGCCTGAAGCCGACTACTCCGGGGTGCCGCTGGCGGCGATCCTGGAGCGCGCCGGGGTCGACCCATCGGCGTCTTCGGTGCGGATCATAGCGTCCGATGGATATGAGGGCATCTTCGGCCTGCAAGATGTCATGGAGCACAGGGACGTGATTCTCTGCCAGGACCAGGAAACTCTGCGGGTTGTGGCTCCGGGCTTCGAAGGCGCGTTCTGGGTTAGGATGGTCTCCAGGATTCGCGTGGAGTAGGGACGATGCATGAATGATGTGGATGCCAGAGTAGATCTTTCGGGGTTCAGCGCGGAGTATCTCGGGGGCGCGTCAGCTGCGCTGGCGCAGGTAGAATTGCGGATCGGCGCCGGAGAGTCGGTGCTGATTACAGGGCCCAGCGGCTCGGGAAAGTCCACACTGGCCCTCTGCCTGACTGGGTTTATACCCAATGCCGTGTATGCGCGCCTGTCGGGAGGCATACGGGTGTGCGGAGTCGAACCGGCCGCGCAGGGCGTGTACGACATGGCCAGGCGAGTTGGGCTGGTTCAGCAGGACGCAGAGGGGCAATTCTGCACTATGCGCGTGGAGGACGAGGCGGCATTCGGGCCTGAGAACCTGATGTGTTCGGAGGCCGAGATCGAGCGCCGCGTGTCCGGCGCGCTGGAACTGGCCGGGGCGGCGCACCTCGCAGGGCGCGCGCTGGCCGAGCTGTCGGGGGGCGAAAAGCAGCGAGTCGCCATAGCATCGGTCTTGGCCATGCAGCCACAGTTGCTCGTCTTGGACGAGCCGGCGGCGCACCTCGACCCGCGCGCCACAAGGTCGGTAGCGGACTCCCTGCGCGCGATCCAGCGCGACTCGGGGCTTTCCATCGTGATTCTGGAGCACAAGCCATGGCGGTTTGCCGGCGCTGCTCGGCGAATGGTCCGTCTGGAGCAGGGACGCGTGGTCTACGATGGTCCTACCAAGTGCGACAGGCCGGGGCGCATGCGCTCTCCGGCAGCGAACGGCCCGCTCTTGGGCGGCGGCGAACCCCTCCTGTCCGTGCGCGGGTTGAAACATTCATACGGCGGACGCGGCGGGCGTCCGGCCCTCGCCGGGGTGGATCTGGACGTTGGGCGCGGCGAGATCGTGGGCGTAATGGGGGATAACGGCTCCGGCAAGACTACGCTTCTTCGTAGCATCATGGGCACAGTCAAGACGCAAGCGGGCCGTGTGATGCTGGGCGGCGACGACGTCTCTGCGCTGCCTGTATCGTCTAGAGCTTCCCGAATCGGTATGGTGTTTCAGAACCCCAACCACCAGCTGTTCACCGATTCTGTCTGGCGTGAGGTGGTGGTGGGACCGCTCGCGCGGGGTCGGTCTTCCCAAGAGTGTCGCCCTGCGGCCCTTTCTCTTCTGCGCCGGTTCGGCTTGGCCCATATGTGCGATCGCCACCCGCTGACGCTGAGCTTCGGCGAGAAGCGCAGGCTGAACCTGGCCGCCGCCATGGTGAGCGATCCCGACCTGCTGATGCTGGATGAACCCTTCGCAGGGCAGGACCTGGAGCGGGCGGAGGATCTCGCCGGCTTGCTGGGGGAAGTGGCCGATGCAGGGAAGGGCGTGCTGCTGGTGGGGCACGATCCGGACATAATGGCCTGGTGCTGTCATCGTGTCGTGTTCTTGGAGGCAGGGCGGGTTGTGTTGGATGGTCCGGCGTCCAACGTCATGGCGGAGCTTGCAGGCAGGGGGGAGCGGGACTATGTGTGCTCAGTCTGAACCACGGGCGGGGCTGAATCCCCTGGCGAGTCTGTCGGTGTTGGTGTCCACGTGCATTGTGGCCTTCCAGCTGAAGTCGCCTCTTGCGGCGATCGCACTGTGCTGCGCGATCTTGCTGACGCATGTGGCGGCAGGCGCGCGCGCGCGCGAAGGTTCGTTTCGCCGGCGCCTTCGCGGGATCTTCATGTTTGCAGCGGTTCTATTCGCCAGTCAGGTTCTGCTGGTGCATGGCCCTGCGCTGGCCGAGCGGGCGGCAGCAGGCGCGGTGATGTCGCTGCGCTTCCTCAACGTGGTGCTGGCGAGCCATCTCTTCGTGAGCCGAGCGGAGCCCGAGCGCCTGGCATGTGCGATGATGCAGGCGGGACTGCCCTACAGGTACGGATTTGCTTTCCTCGCGGCGATGCGGTTCGTTCCGTACTTCCGCGATCAGGCTGCGACTGTGCTGCAGGCCCAGACGGCCAGGGGCATCGCTCTGGATCGCCCTACGCCCAGGGGCGTGTTTCTGATGGCCCGGTATACCTTCGTTCCGGTGGTGGTATCGGCTCTGGGCAGAGTGGAATCGCTTGCCGTGTCTATGGAGGGCCGCTGTTTCGGGCTGTATCCGACCAGAACCTTCCGTAGACGCATCCCATTTGGCTGGGCAGATGCGCTGGCCATCGCGTCCAGTGCGGCAGTGGCGATTGCAGCGCTGGTCGCAGCATGAGTCGGCGCCGCCGGCTACTTGCGGGACGCGCCTCCCTGTTCACAGAAGTCGCGAGCCCAAGATATAGCCGCGGCATACGCGTCTGGCAACACACTCTCTTCCACTCCTGCCTCTCTGGCAAGCGCCGGCACCTGATCCCACAGGCCTTGCTCGTACGCTAGCGTCAGTTTGTACAGCGGTGTGAACGGACCTTCTTGACCTAGCAGCGCTTTCCGCGCGTCCCGCGGGAGAGGCGTTCTATCGATGGCTTCCTTCATCGTCCGATCCAGCAGGGCGTCGATTGTTGAGAACAGCCCCGTGAGGAACAACTCGCTTGACCTATCTGCCAGGGCCGATTCCTTGGCCGCGATCTCGGCGAATCTGGCCCTTGCCACCGACATGATGGCGAGTTCGTCTGGCTTGTCGCGGGTGAGCGTAGTCATGATCAGCGTTGGGAACCACTCCTTGATCTCGTCCATCCCCATCAGGATCAGAGCGCGCTTCAGCGATGTGACCTCGGTGCGAAGCTTGAATGCCGCAGAGTTGACCAGCCTGAGCACTCGGTAGGAGAGCGCGGGGTCGTGCGCGACGATCTCCGCTATCGTGTCGAACTCAGGGTCGGGCTTCCGCACCTCGTTCAGAAGCCTAAGGGCGGTGGCGCTGTGGGTGGCAGTAGCTTTGCCCCTAGAGAGAACGGGTTCGCTGAAGTAGTATCCCTGGAAGTAAGAGTAGCCTGCATCTCTGGCTTCGCCGTACTCGCTCAGAGACTCCACTCTGGACGCCAGGAACTTGGCGCGACCCAAGTTGGGCCGCCGGCGAACCTGCGCACGCAGCGCAACGTTGGTGTTGCGGAAGTTGATCTTGATGATGTCGGCCAGCTCGATCAGGGCTTCCTGGCCTGACCCCAAAGTGAAGTTGTCGAGCGTCAGGACGTACCCCTTCCGTTTCAGCTCCCGACAGGCTCGAACCAGGGTCTCAGTGGGCGTGATGTCGTTGGGAATCTCCACGCCCAGGCACTGGGGGGGCGCGAGCGCGGGCGCCTGCCGTTCGATGAGCGGGCCTGTGAAGTTGACGAAACCGCGTTTGCCGCCGGTGAGGTTTTCCATGCCGATGTCAAAGAACGCGCTGGCCATTACCGAAAGCGATGCCATATCAGGGTCATCTGAGCGAAACACGTTCTCGATGCCGTCTCGAAACAGTAGTTCGTAGGCCCACACTTTACTGGCCGCATCGAAGATGGGTTGCCTTGCAACACAGACGTTCATCGGGTACCTCCTGCAAACATGGTGCTGCCGGGCGCTGCCGCTACCCGCGGGAGGCTCCCCCCTGTTCACAGAAGTCGCGGGCCCATGATATGGCCGCGGCATATGCGCGGGGCAGCACTTGTTCTGCCACTTCCACTTGTCTTGCGAGTGAGCTCATCTCTTCCCACAGCCCTTGCTCGTACGCGAGTATGAGCTGGTACAAGGGGGTGAACGGGCCGTCCTGGCCGACCAGCGCTTTCTGAACGTCTCCGGGAAGCGGCAGGCTTTCGATAGCTCTCTGTATCGGCTGGTCGAGCAGAGCATCGATGGTTGAGAAGAGCCCAGTCAGGAACAGCTCAGCCGATCTGCCCGCCAGGGTGGTCTGCCTGGCGGCAAGCTCCGCGAACCGGGCTCTCACCACCGATACCGTGACGAGCTCATCGGGCTTGTCCTGAGTGAGTGTGGTCATGACGAGCAACGGGAACCATTCCTTGATTTCTCTCATACCCATGATGAGCAGGGCGTGTTTTATCGAAGAGACTTCAGTTCGAAGCCCGAATGCCGCGGAGTTGACTAGCTTGAGCACGCGGTAGGAGAGCGCGGGGTCGTGTCCGATTATCTCAGCCATCTTCTCGAATTCGGGCTCCGGGTTCTGCACCTCATTTAGCAGCTGAAGGCCGGTCGCGCTGTAACTGGCAGCGGTACGACCTCTCGACGGCACGGGCTGAGTGAAGTAGTACCCCTGGAAATAGCAGTAGCCCAACTCCCGTGCCTCACGATACTCCTTGGAGGAGTGCACTACCGATGCCAATAGCTTGGCGCGTCCGGGGCCCGTGCGTGAGCGTTCGAGGAGCCACATACGCTCCGCCACTGTTGTGTCGGCGAAGTTGATCTTGACGATGTCGGCCAGATCTACCAGGGCCTCTTGCCCTGACCCCTGAGTGAAGTCATCGAGCGCCAGGACGTACCCCTTCTGCTTGAGATCCCGGCACGCCTGCACCAGTTGTTCAGTGGGATTGATGTCACTCGGAATCTGTATGCCGAGGAGTTCTATGGGGAGCGAAGCGGGCGCCCCCCGCTCGATGAGGTTGCCGGGGAAGCTGATGAAAGCGCGCTTGCCTCCGGTGAGAGCCTCGGTGTCGATTATGGACGACACCAGCGCGGGCGAGGCGCCGGCAGATGCCATTACGTTGCCGATGCCGCCTTGAAACAGGAGCTCATATGCCCACACCTTGCCGGCAGCGTCGAAGATGGGCTGCCTCGCAACACAAACGTCCATGCGACACCTCCTGCGAACATGAATCCGCCGGCCTCAGGTCCTGTAATCGAGGGTTTGCCAGGGAATCCGTGTCGAGGGGTATTTCGCCGCAGCCCGGATTACTCCTCCCGTTGGGACTCAAGCATCTTTCCCCTGTTTGCCCCGTGGGCTGTAGGGGATTGGTATGTAGCCCACTGAAGGTCTCCTGGATTGGGGCTGTGGGTACAGCTCCATCAGCTGGTACACCTCGACCGGCATGTCGCTGCACGCCGTCAGGCCCATGTCCAGCAGCTCTTCGCACGTGATAGGGTAGTCGTGGGTCCAGCGACCGGTTGAGAGCGTCTCCGCGATCTGCTCCGCCTTCTCCAGGGGCATTCTGTCTTTCAGGATCTTGACCACCAGCGAGCGCACTTGACGCAGCGCCTTCTCGGCGACATCGGCCAGAATGAGGGTCTGATCGTCCACTTCCGCAATGGGTTTCTTGGCCACGGCCGCCAGAATCGAAGCCGCGGGGTAGCTGCCTATCTGCGGGTCTACCGGGCCGAGGACGGCGTTTGGATCCATAACGATCTCGTCCGCCGCCAGGGCGATCAAGGTGCCGCCCGACATCGCGTAGTGCGGCACGAATACGGTCACCTTGCCTGGGTGGCTTCCGATGGCGTGGGCGATCTGCTCGGTGGCCAACACCAGGCCGCCAGGGGTATGCAGCACGATGTCGATGGGCACGTTGGGATCGGTCATCCTGATCGCCCGCAGCAACTGCTCAGAATCCTCGATTCCGATGTGGCGTCCGAAGGTCATGCCCAGGATGCTCATGGATTCCTGGCGGTGAATGAGCGTGATCACTCGAGATCCGCGCTTGTGTTCAATCTGTCGGATCAGCTTATACCTGGACGCATCCCGTGTCTGCCTGGTGAAAAGGGGCACGAAACTCCAGACGATGACGAGAAGCCATATGACGTCGAGAATACTGAATGGCACGACTCCACCTCCAATACATGCATGTCCACTTCAATTATAACCGTCAAGCGCCGCCATTTCCACGTTTCGACTTGCTACCCCCAGACCCAGGCCCCAGAGGCGGCCTCCAGGATTTCCGTGGGCAAGGCGCCCAGACGCCACAGCGCGATTTTGGTTACGCCGAGCGATTCGAGCACTTTGAGCTTGGCAGAGAACGAGATGAAGTCCTCATACCACACTCTATGCTGCTCTCCGCGCGAATCCCGATATTCGAACTTGGCCGCGGCGCTGTCAGTGTCTCGGATGATGCGGGACCCGGTTTCGCTTGCGGTGCGTGCGGCTGCGTCTGACGTGATGTAGGCGACCCCGCCCCCTTCCGCCCAGTCTAGCCCGTATACTCCGATTGCCGCCGCAAGCTTCGACGGGCCAACGGATTCCAAGGCCGACTCAACGTTTCTCTGCAACCATGCCAGGCGGGTGGGCGGACCTTCAGGGTCACGGGCGCCTTTCTCCATCCCTTCGAAGATCATAAGGTCGACGCACTCGGCCATACGTTCGAGGTCAAGCGAGGCTGCGGCCCAGTTGTGCGGGATGGCCACGGACAGTGTGTAGTTGGGGCTGAGCAGGGCGAATCTGGACCGGGTTTCGCTGGCCAGTTGGGCCATGGCGCCCCAGTGCTCGTTGGTTATGTGCTGGAAGTCCAGGTGTGCGCCGTCTAGGCAATTGGATTGGGCGGCGTCTACGATCAGACCCGATAGCCTCGACCGTAAGTCCGCTGCGAGCAGCGCCGCATCGGCCGATTCCCGGGAGTAGAAGGCCTCTGCTTGATTGGTTACGCCTGCCAGCACGCGGGTTCTGCGCGCGCGCAGCAGCTGGACGGCTGGGTCCTGGGCGCCGGGATGCACATCCCCGTCAGGCTGCACATGCAGGAACGAGTAGACGACTTCGTTTAGGGGATCGGGCGCTCTGAGGGCATCGGCGATACCTTCAGTGGAGGCGTAATCGGAGATGAACCCGATCAGCCTGTATTTGCGCGGAATATGAAGGACCTGGCCTGGGCGTATCGCATACGGTTCCACAAGCGAGTTTGCTTGGGCGATCATCCTGTAGTCGGAACGGTATCTCTGGGCGACTAACCAGAGGGTATCGCCTTCCTGAACTGCATAATGCATGAACCCCGCCTCCCGCGAACGGTGATGGCCGCGTGGCATAGCAGTATAGGCTATGCCAAAGGCATCAGAAATGTTCGCGGGCAACTAGCATTTGCGGGCAACTAGCTCTGCTTGTGAGTCTTGTCGCCAGTGGTCCCTTCGACTATGCCCGTGCGTGATAGGATCTCGATGAGGACCATTGCCAGCGCTCCGCCGATCAGCGCGGTGACCAACTGCGTCCCCTGCATCATCTTGGCCAATGGCCCGGGCACCTGCACCAGGTACTTCACGGTGCCTGACAAGATGAGAAACTTCACAAACGAAGCGACGAGAACCCCGATAACGCGAAACGCCGTGGACTTGCGACCTCCGATGCCGGACACCAGGCCGAACAGGACTGCCAGCGCGGCGTTGGAGAGCGCAATCGCGGGCACCATCGGCGCCATCGCAGGTTTGAGTATACCGACCCAGAGCGCCATTATGGGCGTTATGAGGCCGACGGCAACGCCGCCCCAGATGCCGACGACCATGACCGCCAGATAGAGGAGCATGTTGACTACCGGGCCTGTGACCATCTGCTGCAGACCAAGAGATTGAAAGGCCACGGTCAGGGCAATGAGGATCGCCGTTCTCGTGACTCTGCGAACATCGACTGAGGACATGCTAGACATGACATATCATCCTTTCATAACGCGTATATCACAGCGCATATACGAGGATCATGCCTGCTAGGGCGCCAAGGACAATTCCGAAGGTGCCCGAATGCCCCACTGCGAACTCCTGAGCATCGGGGATGAGTTCGTCGGCGGTTATGAAGACCATGGCCCCGCCTGCGAAGCCGAGGCACACGGAGAGCACGGCGCTTGACACGGTTCCGACTATCGCCCCAATCAGCGCGCCTACCGCCATGGGCAGGCCTGCGAGGGCTCCCCACATTGCTACGCGCGCGGGATCGAGTTTCGCAGCGCACATCGGCGCGGCCATGGCCATGCCCTCGGGGATATTGTGCAGAGCGATGGTAAGCGCGACCGAGAACCCGAGCGAGGAGCCGTGCGCGTAACTTGCGCCTATCGCGAGCCCCTCAGGCAGATTGTGCATGGCAATCCCTATCCCAGTTAGGATGCCCGCTCGGATGAAACGCGCCCTTTCGCAGTCTCCCGAGATGAAATGGAAGTGTGGTGTCAGAAGATCCACGATTCCCGTCGCCCCGACTCCGAGAATGAAGCCGCCTATAGCGTAACCATGTCCGCCTATTTCGACTGCTTCGGGTATGAGGTCCAGGAAAACCAGAGAGAGCATCACGCCTCCCGCAATGCCCATCATAATGGAAAGAGATCGTCGACTGGGCGTGCCCGCGGTCGCAGTGGCCAGGGCTCCGATGCCAGTTCCCACTACTCCGGCGACTAGACCCACGATTGCTGCGTCAAGAAGTGCCTGCACGGCATTACCTCCAGTCCCCAGCCTATTCTAGTCTCCGTGCGGCGCGCTGTCAAAGACCAGCCCACATGGTATAATTGCGCCGGGAGGTGGTCCCGTGATTTTGGCAATTGACGTTGGAAACACCAACACTGTTATTGGCGTGTTTTGCGGCGAGAAGCTGCGCACCGACTATCGGGTAGCTACTTCCAGGGAGAGGACTGCTGATGAATGGGCGATGCTCATCATGCAGCTGCTGGAGTTCAGCAATGTACCCACATCCGACATCGCCGGGATCATCCTGTCGTCGGTTGTGCCCCCGGTTATCACCGTATTCGAGAGGATGGCGCGGAAGTACTTCAATTGCGCGGCTGAGGTGGTAGGCCCAGGCATGAAGACGGGCATGGCGATCAAGTACGAGAACCCCAAGGAAGTCGGGGCCGACCGGATAGTCAACGCGGTTGCAGCGTACGAGCTGTACGGAGGTCCACTTGTGATTGTGGACTTCGGCACCGCCACCACTTTCTGCGCTGTGACGAAAGACGGGGAGTACCTCGGCGGGGCCATTGCGCCTGGGATAATGATATCCGCGGAGGCTCTGTACGCCCGCGCCGCGCGCCTGCCCCGGGTGGAGCTGGTGAAGCCCCAGTCTGTGATGGGCAGGAACACTATTGCCAGCATGCAATCGGGCATAGTATACGGATTTGTGGGCCAGGTCGATGAGATCGTGCGCAGAATGAAAGAGGAACTTCATGCAGAGCCCAGGGTAGTGGCCACCGGTGGTCTGGCGGAGCTGATGGCGAGCGAATCAAGCCAGATCGATGAGGTCAACCCATATCTAACCCTGATAGGCCTGCGCATTCTGTGGGACAGGAATCACGCGTCATGATACGAAGCGGCCCCGCGTGAAACGACAGGAGAGAGATGAGAGATTGACCAACACTTCATACATCCTTGAGAACCCGTCTGGGCAGGACGGCGATGGGGCGCTGCCTGCGTCGGACGGCCGTGAAAGGGCTATCCTGGTTGGGCTGGACTCAACGTCCCTGTCGGGCTGGGACATTGAAGAGTCCATGGACGAGCTTGCTCACCTGGTCGACACGGCCGGGGGGCAGGTAGTGGCCAGGATCGTGCAGCGCAAGCAGAAACCTGACTCCGGCTACTACGTGGGAGAGGGCAAGGCGCATGAGATTGAGATGATGCGTTCGGCTACCGAGGCGGATTTGGTGGTGTTCGATGATGAGCTCAGCCCCGCGCAGCAGCGCAATCTGGAAGAGATCATTGAGTCGAGGGTCATCGACCGCACACAGCTGATCCTGGACATATTCGCCCAGAGGGCCGCCAGCGCCGAGGGGAAGCTTCAAGTAGAGCTGGCCCAGCTCCAGTATTGGCTGCCCAGGCTGGCCGGCCACGGCACTGAGCTATCGCGGCTGGGCGGAGGGATCGGCACTCGCGGACCCGGCGAGACCAAGCTGGAGGTGGACCGGCGGACCGTTCGTTCACGCATAGCCTCGATTAAGCGCCAGCTTGATGAGGTGAGGGAGCGCCGCAGCGTGCAGCGGCGCAGAAGGCGCAATGCCGACCTTCCGGTAGTGGCTCTGGTCGGCTATACCAACGCGGGCAAGTCGAGCCTGCTCAACGCGATGACCGGCGCAGGAGTCCTAGTCGAGGACAGGCTTTTCGCCACTTTGGACCCCACCACTCGTCGCTACACTCTGCCTGATGCGCAGGTGCTGTTGCTCACCGATACTGTGGGCTTCATCCAGAAGCTGCCTCACCAGCTTGTCATGGCTTTCCGGGCTACTCTCGAGGAGCTTTCGGAAGCCGACCTCCTGCTGCACGTGGTGGATGCATCGCACCCGAAAGCACAGGAGCACTGCTCGGCGGTGTTTGGCGTTCTGGGCGAGATTGGGGCGGATGAGCACGCCACGATCACCGTGCTGAACAAGCGAGATGTGGCGGAGTCGGCCTCGATGATCGAGCGTCTACAGCACTCGTATCCGCTCAGCGTCGCGGTGTCGGCCCGAACAGGCGAGGGCCTGGGCGATCTGGCGCGCACCATCTCTGGCCAGCTGGCTTCGAGGCGCGAGAGGATCGATGTGGTGCTTCCCTTCAACCATCCGGCGCTTGGCCTCATAAGGAAGAGAGGCAAGGTGATATCGGAGGAATACCGGGAGGACGGCGTGGCTATCGTAGCAGATGTGGACCGGGCCGTGGCGGGGCAGGTTCGGAAGGCCAGGCGGAACAGTGGGTAATGCAACGCCTCAGATGAGACATGGCCCGCACGGGTTCGATATTGCTCGGGTTCGAATCAGTAATCCGCTGGCGCTTGCACCGATGGCGGGGGTATGCGACGCCCCTTTCAGGCGGATATGCAAGGAGATGGGCTGTGGGCTGGTCTACACTGAGATGATCAGCGCCATGGCCCTTATGTATGACAATCGCCGCACTCTGGAGATGCTCCAGATCTTCGACGACGAGCGCCCCATCGCCGTGCAGCTGTTCGGATCCGATCCAGATGTGATGGCGCGCGCCGCCGTCATCGTGGAGCGGCTCGGCGCCGACATTCTCGACATCAACATGGGTTGCCCGGCCCCAAAGATCGTTCGCGGCGGAGAGGGAGCAGCGCTCATGTGTCGGCCCGGGCTCGCGTGGGATATCGTGCGCGCCGTGCGAGCGGTGTGCAGCGTGCCGGTGACCGTCAAGATCCGCACGGGATGGGACGAGGAGACGGTGAACGCAGTGGAGTTCGCCGCAGGCTGCGTGGCAGCCGGAGCCGATGCTGTGGCGGTGCACGGTCGGACCCGGGCCCAGGGCTACGGCGGCGCCGCTGACTGGTCCGTGATCGCCCGCGTGGCACAGGCAGTGCCTGTGCCTGTGCTGGGCAACGGTGATGTGGACTCGCCTGAGAAGGCTGCCAGGATGCTGGACGAAACAGGCTGCGCGGCTGTGATGGTTGGCCGCGGGGCCTTGGGCAACCCGTGGATCTTCCGGCGCGCTCTCCACTACTTTTCCACCGGGCAACTCCTGCCCGAACCCCGGCCCGATGAGAGGATATCCATGGCGATGCGGCACCTGAAGGACGCTGCGGCCTACAAAGGCGATGAGGCGGCCGCCAGCCAAATGCGCAAACATCTGGCCTGGTACATGCGCGGGCTGCGCGGCGCGGCACGTGCGCGTGATGCCATAATGGCCGCCCCTCGGGTGGCGGACCTGCAGGACGCGCTCATGGAGTACCTGGATCACTTGCTTGTTTTCGAGCGCGACTGATGCTAGAATCAGGGTGTGCACAGTTCTGTGAACATCACCGAAAGGGGAAGGTGGCCTCGATGGTTCTGATCCGCGTGGGAGAGAAGGTCATCGACCGCGAAAAGATCGAACGTGTCCTCGACAAGCTGTTCGAGCTGAGGCAGAATGGAGCCTCGCAGGCAGAGGCGGCTGCCGCGGTGGGCATCGACAGATCCTTTGTCTCGCGCATCGAGAACCTTGGCGAGGTGCGCAAGGGGAAGCGGGTCGCCCTGATTGGGTTTCCAGTCGGCAACAAGGCGGACGTTGATGCGGTTGCTCATCGTGCAGGCGTTGACTACACGTGGCTGATGAGCAACGAGGAACGTTGGGCTTACGTTGAAGACCGGTCAGGAATCGAACTCCTAAACGATGTGGTGCGGGAGATATCCGGCTTCCAGCAGTATGACCAGGTCATCTTTCTGGGCTCGGACTTCCGAGTGCGTCTTATCGAGGCTATCCTGGGCGATAGGGTCACAAGCGTGGTAATTGGGCACTCGCCCATTCATGAGGATGTCCACGTTGACCCCGAGGAGATCGCGGCCGTCATAGAGGCCGTGCGAGGAGGCGCTGACAAGCAGTGAAGCGTATCGTGAGCGTGAGCATTGGCTCGTCCGATCGTAACCATTCGGCCCACGTCAACATGCTGGGTGAGGACTACCTGGTTGAGCGGATCGGAACAGACGGCGATATAGAGAAGGCCATTGACCTCATACGCAAGATGGACGGAGAGGTCGACGCGTTCGGAATGGGCGGAATAGACTTGTACATGGCGGCCGTCGGCAAGAAATACGTGTTCAAGGACGCCAAGAAGATCGCCGACGCGGCGCGGAAGACTCCGCTTGTGGACGGCACAGGGCTCAAGAGCACACTGGAGTACAGAGTGGTCAAGCATGCGGCTGAGGTGGAGAAGTTGCCCATTGCAGGCAAGCGTGTGCTCGTTGTGTGCGCCATCGACAGAATCGGCATGGGAGTGGCCTTTGAGGAACTCGGCTGCCGCGTCACCTACGGCGACATCATGTATGCCCTAGGGATACCCATCCCGCTTCATTCGTTGAAGTGGATATACCGCCTAGCTCCCATCGTCATGCCGATAGCGACCCGGATTCCGTTCGAGTGGCTGTATCCTACAGGCACGGGACAGACGGTCCAGGATGCGAAGGCATCGACCAAGTATGCCAGGTTCTATGACGAGGCGGACGTTATCGCGGGCGACTTCCACTTCATCCGCAAGTACCTGCCCGGCAGAATTGACGGCAAGATCGTAATCACCAACACCGTTACCTCGAAGGATGTGGAAGAACTGGGGCAACGCGGAGCGAGCGCGCTGGTCACCACGACTCCCGAGATCAACGGGCGCTCATTCGGCACGAATGTGCTCGAGGCCATCCTGGTTACCTTCATCAACAAGCCGGTTGACGACATTACGGAGAAAGACTATTTCGACCAATTGGACCGGCTGGAGATCAAGCCGCGGATAGTTAGGTACACGCAGCCCCAGGCGTAAGCGTGGAGCCTTGGGCGCTCTGGCTTAGTCGCGTTGCTCCGCGGAGAGATTTCTGCGCCCCCGGGTGGCTTGACAACCCGGGGGCAGCTTGCCATAATATTGGCGTGACTTGTGGCGGGTGCGCCATCTTTTTTTCCTTTTGCGTGGTACGCAGGGTCCACCGGCTTGAATCCAAGCGCGCGAGCGCGAATACAATGGGTAACGCTCCCGGGCGGCGTGCCCGGAGATGACGTTCGAGGAGGAACGGACTGTGATGCCTGACAAGGAAGTTATCCTGACTCCTGAAGGGCTGAGGAACCTTGAGAAGGAACTCGAATACCTCCGGACGATCAAGCGCCGCGAGGTTGCAGACCGGATCAAACAGGCCATAGAGTTTGGCGACATCACCGACAACTCCGAGTATGAAGACGCCAAGAACGAGCAGGCATTCGCGGAGGGCCGCATTGCAACGTTGGAGAAGATGCTCAGAAACGCCAGGATCATTGAAGGACCCGATGGCGACCATGACGAAGTGGCTGTTGGGTCTCGCATCGTCTTGAAGGACCTGAACCACGGTGATGTCGGGGAGTATACGATCGTAGGTTCCGCCGAGGCTAACCCCAGCAAACAACGGATATCCAACGAGTCCCCGGTCGGCCGTGCAGTGCTGGGCAAAGCGGTGGGGAGCGTTGTCGAAGTGCTTGTTCCGGCAGGCACCATAAAGTACCAGGTATTACAAATTGCAAGGTGAGTGTTGATTATGGACGAACTTGGAGAAACGGTCGACGTCGCCACTTTCGTAGATGAGACGGACCAGCGTCGAGCGAAGCTTGACTACTGGCGGTCGCGCGGGGTGGACCCGTTCGGCTCCAGGTTCGTCGCGACCCATTCGTCTGCCGATATCATCGAAGGGTTTCGGGATCTCGAGGGCCAGCAGGTGTCGATTGCTGGAAGGGTCATGGCCTTCAGGGGCCATGGTAAGGCTTCATTCTTTGATCTGGCCGATTTGGCAGGGCGTATCCAGGTCTATGCCAAGCGCGACGTGCTCGGGGAGGAGCACTATGAGATGCTGGGGCAGGTCGATATCGGCGACATCGTCGGAGTCGAAGGCGAGGTCTTCCGAACCAGACGAGGCGAGATATCAATCGCCCTCTCTTCGTTCAGAATGCTGTCCAAGGCGCTTCGGTCTCTCCCTGAGAAGTGGCACGGCCTCAAGGACGTCGATATTCGTTACAGGCAGCGATATGTCGACCTGATAGTCAACCCCGAAGTGCGCGGCACCTTCATATCGAGGACGCGCATCGTCTCCGCTATCCGCACTTTCCTGGATTCGCGGGGATTCCTTGAGGTCGAGACGCCGTCTATGCACGCAATCGCCGGAGGCGCCACTGCTCGGCCGTTCATCACGCACCATAACGCGCTCGACATGGATCTCTACCTTCGCATAGCCACCGAGCTTCATCTGAAGCGTCTGATAGTGGGAGGGTTGGAGCGCGTGTACGAGATAGGCCGCATCTTCCGAAACGAGGGCATCTCCACAAGGCATAACCCTGAGTTCACTTCGGTTGAGCTGTACCAGGCCTATGCCGACTACCACGACATGATGGAGCTGACTGAGAATCTGGTGGCGTATGCATCGCAAGCTGCCCTGGGAACCACGCGCATCACATACCAGGGCAGCGAGATCGACCTCACTCCGCCGTGGCCTCGGGTGACGATGGCGGAGGCAGTCAAGCAGCGCACAGGAGTGGACTTCATCAGCATTAGCGACGATGAAGCCCAGGCGGCCTGCAGTGAGATGGGACTGGATATGCCGGCGGACGCTACTCGCGGCGCGTGTTTGAGCGAGGCTTATGAGGAGAAGGTCGAGGCGGGCTTGATCCAGCCTACTTTCATCATGGATTACCCTATAGAAGTGTCGCCCCTGGCTAAGAAGAGGTCGGACAACCCCGAGTTGACCTACAGATTTGAGGCGGTGTGTGCCGGTCGAGAACTGGCCAACGCGTTTTCGGAGCTGAACGACCCGATTGATCAGCGCGAACGCTTCCTGGCCCAGGTGGCACAGAGGGAGCGGGGAGACGACGAGGCGCACATGATGGATGACGACTTCATCACGGCCCTGGAATACGGCCTGCCGCCCACAGGAGGAATGGGCCTGGGAGTGGACAGGCTCATTATGCTACTGACTGACTCGGCTTCCATAAGGGACGTCATTCTTTTCCCTCTGATGCGTCCGAAGGAATAGCGAGGCGATGAGTGTGCGCATACTCGTCTACAATGACTATGCACAGATGAGCGCCGCTGCAGCCAGGCACATCGCGTCCTGCGTGGACGCCCGGCCCGACATCGTGTTGGGCTTGGCCACCGGATCGACCCCGCTCGGGATGTACGCTGAACTGGCCGAACTGCATCGGCGGGAAGGACTTGATTTCTCCGGGGTCACCACGTTCAACCTTGACGAGTATTGCGGCTTGGATGACGATGATCCCCGAAGCTACCAGCGGTTCATGTGGGAGCATCTGTTCGCCCACGTCAACCTGGACCGCGCGCAAACCCATGTGCCGCGCGGGGCGACTCGCGATCCGGAAGCCGAGTGCATCAGATATGAGGAGATGATCCGGGCGGCGGGCGGAATCGACCTGCAAGTGCTGGGCATCGGGATGAATGGCCACATCGGGTTCAATGAACCCGGGTCTGCCCCCAACTCCCGCACGCGCGTTGTGCGGTTAGCAGATCAGACTGTTCAGGTCAACCGTGCCAAGACCGCGGCGGAGGAATTGCCGGCGTTCGCCCTGTCAATGGGGATAGGCACGATAATGGATGCGCGCGAGATTATCCTGTTGGCTAACGGGGACGCCAAGGCCGGCATAATCCGGCAGGCTGTCCAGGGCCCGGTGACCTGCGATATCCCGGCATCGCTTCTGCAACGCCACCCGGACGTGACAGTCTTTCTTGATAGGCCCGCGGCCCGATTGCTCGAACTCAGTTGACGTGCCATGTTCGGTATGGTAACATGACTATTGTCAAAACCTCAAGGGCCCGTAGCTCAGCTGGGAGAGCGCTAGAATCGCACTCTAGAGGTCGCGCGTTCGATCCGCGTCGGGTCCACCAATTGGTCAATACTCTACTTGTTCCGGCGGAGGCGTTGCTTTCGCCGGGCTTTTCATGTCCAGCTTACGTTGGATCAGTCCGGAAAACACAGCACAGGCTGCAAAAAACACAGGCTGCAAAAAACCATTGTGCAGCTTTCCCTCATCGTGTAGAATAGGACAGGTATTATACCTCGGAAGGAGGGCCTTAAGTGGCGTACAAGATCAACGATGAGTGCATTGCTTGCGGGGCCTGCATGCCGGAGTGCCCCACTGATGCCATCAGTGAGGGCGACATCTACGTTATCGATCCCGACAAGTGCATTGACTGTGGCAGCTGTAACGAAGTGTGTCCTGTGGGAGCGCCTAACCCCGAGGAGTGACAACCGTATTACCGTGCTTTGCCAGCAATGGGCTCCTCACCACGTGTAGAGGAGTCCATTGGCTTGTGTGTGGAGGTGCGAGCGTGCTCGGGCGCGTTGGGCGCGTTTTCGGCGAGGTTTCGGCACGAGGTTTCGGCGAGGTTGTGTGTGTGACGGCGGTGTAGTAGAATTAGTGGTGGATTTCGGCGCCTGGGAGGTTGTTATGTTATGAGTATGCATACTTCGGAGAGCAGCGTCTACAGGACCAAGTTGGACTTCACGAACAAGCTCAAGGGCGGAGTGATCATGGATGTCACAACGCCCGAGCAGGCCAGGATCGCTGAAGGCGCGGGCGCCGTTGCTGTTATGGCCCTCGAGCGCGTTCCGGCCGACATCAGGGCCACCGGCGGTGTCGCCAGAATGGCCGACCCTGTCATCATAGAAGCCATCAAGAACGCGGTGCGCGTACCGGTCATGGCCAAGGCGCGAATCGGGCATTTCGTTGAGGCGCAGGTGCTGGAGGCTTTGGGTGTCGATTGCGTGGACGAGAGCGAGGTCCTGACGCCCGCTGACGAGAAATTCCACATTGACAAGCACGGCTTCAAGACGCCCTTCGTGTGCGGATGCCGGAATCTTGGCGAGGCGCTGCGCCGCATAGGCGAGGGCGCTGCGATGATGCGCACCAAAGGCGAGGCGGGAACTGGCGACATAGTTGAGGCAGTGCGCCATATGAGGCGAGTGAACGAGGACATTCGGCGACTTCGTAGTATGCCTCAGGAAGAGCTGATGACTGCCGCCAAGGAGATGGGCGCCCCTTACGACCTGGTGGTTTGGATTGCGCGAGAGGGCAAGCTGCCCGTGGTGAACTTCGCAGCGGGAGGAGTAGCCACGCCGGCCGATGCGGCTCTTATGATGCAGTTGGGCGCGGACGGAGTGTTCGTCGGCTCGGGGATATTCAAGTCGGAAAACCCCCAGGCTCGGGCACACGCGGTCGTGCAGGCGGTTGCGCACTACAAGGACCCCGGTGTGCTTGCGCGAGTATCTAAAGGTCTAGGCGAAGCGATGCGGGGAATCGATACTTCCTCGATGAGCGAAGCTGAGAAGATACAGGGCCGGGGTTGGTAGCATCTCCAACCGCCTGCAGATCCGCGGAATGCTGTCGGGCGGAACACGTGAAGGCGAGGGTGAGTCGATGTTTGATCATGTCAGGCGAGAGGACCCAGAACTGGCTCGCGCGATTTTCGATGAGGTCCACAGGCAGAACGGGAAAATCGAACTGATTGCATCGGAGAATTTCGTGAGCAGGGCGGTACTGGAAGCCCTGGGTACGCCTCTGACCAACAAGTACGCTGAAGGATACCCGGGCAAGAGGTACTACGGCGGGTGCGAATATGTGGATGTCGCTGAGAACCTGGCCATCGAGCGCGCGAAGAAGCTGTTTGGATCTGATCATGTCAATGTTCAGCCGCATTCGGGCGCCCAGGCCAACACGGCAGTCTACTTCGCGGCGCTCACGCCGGGAGATGTTGTGCTGGGAATGAACCTGACGCATGGGGGGCATCTGACACACGGCATGCATCTGAACTTATCTGGTAAGTACTTCAAATTCATCTCTTACGGCGTCAGGCCCGATGATCAGCGGATCGACTACGATGAGCTGGAGAGGCTCGCCCATGAGCACGCGCCCAAGATGATCGTGGCGGGGGCTAGTGCTTACCCAAGGATCATCGATTTCGAAAGAATCGGCAAGATCGCCAGGAGCGTGGGCGCTCTGCTGATGGTTGATATGGCCCATGTCGCAGGCCTTGTTGCGGTCGGGCTTCACCCTGACCCGGTTCCATACGCGGATTTTGTGACGACCACTACTCACAAGACCCTGCGCGGACCGCGGGGCGGCATGATACTCTGCACTGCGAAGTGGGCGAAGAAGATCGACTCGGCGGTCTTCCCGGGCACCCAGGGCGGGCCGCTCATGCACGTCATCGCAGCCAAGGCCGTTGCGTTTGGCGAGGCCTTAAGGCCTGAGTTCGCGGACTACCAGAAGCAGATAGTCGCGAATGCCAAGGCGCTTGCGGATGCGCTTGTGGAGCGTGGATGGAGACTAGTTTCCGGCGGCACCGACAACCATCTAATGCTGCTGGATCTGCGCGGAACCGGCATAACGGGCAAGGCCGCGGAGGAGTCTCTCGATCGAGTGGGCATCACCGTCAACAAGAACACGGTGCCGTTCGATCCCGAAAAGCCCTTCATAACGAGCGGCGTGAGAATCGGCACTCCCGCGGTCACCACGCGAGGCATGAAGGAGCCAGAGATGCGCGTGATTGCATCGCTTATCGATGGTGTGCTTAGGAACATCGGTTGTCCCGATGCACTGGCTGGGGTGTCGCGACAGGTAGATGAGCTTGTTTCCAGCTTTCCGCTCTATCCCGAGCTCGTAGCCGCGGCCAAGTAACGAGCGCGTGCGGCCAAGCGCGGCGCAGCGCGGCGCAGCGCGGTCAAGCACGATCTCCATCGGCTTAGGACTTGGGACAAGCCATGCCGCGGATTTCCGCGGCATGATTTATACAGCTGTACAGGCTGATCCAATTTGACCCCGGTCAGCCGTGTATGGTCAAACACAACGAAGGGGGAGAAACATCATGGCTAAGCTCCTGGAAATCCGCTGGCATGGACGCGCCGGGCAGGGAGCGAAGACGGCTGCTCTGGTACTTGCCGAGGCGGTCATCTCCACAGGGAGGCATGCACAGGCTTTTCCTGAATACGGCCCGGAGCGCATGGGTGCGCCCATGCAGGCGTTCAACAGAATCAGCGATGTATCAATCACTATCCACAGCCACGTGGAACGTCCGAAAATCGTCATAGTACTCGACCCCACACTGATGTCCGTAGCGAATGTGAAGGCCGGGGTCCCTGACGATGGGATCTACCTTATCAATACACCGCTGTCTGCTGCCGAAATCCGCAAGAAGCTGAAGCTGGAAGACGGCAAGGCGAAGGTGTACACTCTCGACGCTACACAGATATCCATCGACACGATCGGGCGGCCAATTCCCAACACTCCCATGATGGGAGCGCTCGTGGCTGCCACAGGGCTTCTGACCCTGGACGAGCTGATCGGCGATACCAGGATCAAGCTCGCGAAGAAACTGCGCCCCGACATCGTTGACAAGAACATCGAGGCGATACGACGGGCCTACCAGGAGGTGGCTTCGTAATGTCAGTGCCGAAAGACGCAGGCTGGAAGGACGTGCCCAAAGCAGGGCGCATTCTCGAGCCTGGCTGCGCCGCGAAGTATGAGACGGGCGGATGGAGAACATATCGCCCGGTGCATGTGCCTGAGAACTGCATAAACTGTCTGTTGTGCTGGGTCTACTGCCCCGACATGTCGATCCAGGTTGAGAACGGCAGATTCAAGGGAATCGACTACCGTTACTGCAAGGGCTGCGGCGTGTGTGCCCAAGTGTGCCCTGGCAAGCGCGGAAATAAGGCCCTCATGATGCTCTTGGACGAGGAAGCCCAGGGTGCAGAGGGCGATACGAAGTAGGAAGGAGGAGTAGGAATGAGCATTAGAGTTGCCAAAACGGGCAATGAGGCCGTCGCTGAAGGGATGCGCCAGATCAACCCGGACGTGGTAGCTGCGTATCCTATCACGCCGCAGACCGAGATAGTGCAGATCTTCTCCAGCTTCGTCGCTAACGGCAAGGTAGACACCGAGTTCGTTACGGTCGAGAGCGAGCATTCTGCCATGAGCGCCACCGTGGGCGCCTCGTCCGCCGGCGCGCGGGCGATGACAGCCACATCGGCCAATGGTCTGGCTCTTATGTGGGAGATCGTCTACATCGCCGCATCTATGCGGCTGCCGATAGTGATGCCAGTGGTCAACAGGGCGCTCTCAGGCCCGATCAATATCCACTGCGATCACAGCGATACCATGGGGGCGAGAGACGCTGGCTGGGTTCAGATCTTCTCCGAGAACGCGCAGGAGGCGTACGACAACCTTCTGCAGGCGGTCAGGATAGCCGAAGACAAGAACGTGCTGCTTCCGGTGATGGTTACCATGGATGGTTTCATAATCAGCCACGCCATGGAGGTCATGCATCTGCTGGAAGACGAGAAGGTTCGGAAGTGGGTGGGCGAGTACGTGCCCGAAAACCCGCTGCTCGATGTGGACAACCCTGTCACCGTGGGGCCGCTGGACCTGTACGACTGGAACATGGAGCACAAGAGACAGCAGGCCGAAGCGATGATCCAGGCCAAGCCGGTCATCCTGGAAGTGGCCAAGGACTACGCCAAGCTCAGCGGGCGTGAGTACGGGCTGTTCGAGGAGTACATGCTGGACGACGCCGAGATAGCCATAGTGGTGCTGGGCTCGACTGCAGGCACGGCCAAGGAGGTTGTCAAGGCGCTCAGGGCCGATGGCGTAAAGGCCGGTCTGCTAAAGGTGCGCGTCTTCAGGCCGTTCCCGGCGCGCGAGATAGCTGCAGCCCTCGGGGGCAAGAAGGCCATCGCAGTGATGGACCGCTCGGATTCGTTCAACGCCGTAAGCGGGCCGGTGTTCGCAGAGGTCAGATCGGCGATGTATGGAGTGGAGAACGCCCCCAAGATCGTCGACTACATCTACGGAATTGGCGGCCGCGATGTGACGATGGACCACATCAAGTCTGTCTACGACGATCTGGCCAAGATCGTCAAGACCGGGCAGGTTGAGAGGGCTCTCACCTACCTGGGCATCAGAGAGTAGGAGGTGTGAACATGGCGACGCTAAAGGAGCTGTCGAACAAGGAAATCCTGGTAACGCCGGGCCACCGGGCCTGTGCGGGATGCGGCTTTCCTATTATCATAAAGCAGGCTCTTCTCGCGGCCGACAACCCTGTGGTTGTGGGGTGCGCGACCGGGTGCATGGAAGTGTGCACCACGATCTACCCGTATACCGCGTGGAAGGTGCCTTTCATCCACAACGCCTTCGAGAACTCCGCGGCCACCGTAAGCGGGGTCGAGGCTGCGTACCAGTCGCTCAAGCGGCGCGGGAAGATCGACAAGAAGATCGACTTCATAGCCTTCGGGGGCGACGGCGGAACCTACGACATAGGGTTCCAGTCGCTGTCGGGCGCGATGGAGCGCGGGCACGATATGCTCTATATCTGCTACGACAACCAGGCCTACATGAACACGGGCATACAGAGGTCGAGCGCGACTCCGCGCGGGGCCAACACCACGACCAGCCCTGCGGGAAGTGAGTCTTACGGCAAGAAGCAGTACCGTAAGGACCTGACGGAGGTCATGGTGGCTCACGGTATCCCCTACGTGGCGCAGGGCTCCCCGGCAATGTGGAACGACCTGGTATCCAAGGTGAACAAGGGCCTTGCCGTGGAAGGACCGGCGTTCATGGCTGTCATCCAGCCGTGCGTGCTGGGGTGGAAGTACCCGGCGGACCAGACAATCGAGCTGGCGAAGCTGGCTGTGGATACCTGTTTCTGGCCGCTATATGAAATCGTGGACGGCGAGTACAAGCTGACGTACAGGCCCAAGGAGAAGAAGCCTCTCGTGGACTTCCTCCGCAAGCAGGACCGGTTCCGCCACCTGTTCAAGCCGGAGAATGAGCACATCATCGCCGAGCTCCAGGCCGAGGTGGACCGCAAGTGGGACGCTCTTCTCGCGAAGTGCGGAGAGCAGGCATAGCAGGCCGATTCTGATCACAGAGCAAGAGCATCAACAGCGATGCCGAGTTGGGGGAGGGCGGTTCATCCGCCCTCCTTCTTGCGGTAGCCTATTGACTTTCCAACAATGGGTGATATCATAGAGCGAAGGTAAGGGATTGCATCGCAGCGCTGCGACATTGCTGCAGCGCGGTATGGCGGAACTGCAGTCCTGATACACTGAAAACGCGATGAAGGGGATCAGTAGCCTGTCCTTCTCTCCGCAGAGAGCCGGGGGCGCCCCCCGACCGCCTGAACGGAAGCACCGAACAGGTGGCGGGCGCTGGGGGACGCAGGTGTGAACCGGCGAGTGGAGGCACGTGAATCCGCCCTGGAGTGGCCGGCCGAACAAGAGTAAGCCGTGTCGGGTCCGCCCGTGATAGCGGCAACGAGTGGGTACGCCTGTGAACAAGCGCGTGGTGGTTGCGAACCTCGGATGCTTGTCCAGGCGGCCAATCGGGGTGGCAACGCGGGAGTTTGGCCCGCCCCCGGCGGCGATTGCCGTCTGGGGGGCGGGTTTTTTGATCCCGGAACAGCCATGACGACCATACGATGTGGGGAGTGTTGGACATGCTTGACTTGAAGTTCGTTCGCTCAAACTCGGATGTAGTCAGGGATTCGCTGATCCGCAGGGGAGAGGGCACGGATGCACTGGATGCACTGCTTGCCGCGGACGAGAAGCGCCGTGAGATCCTCGTGGAAGTGGAAGAACTGAAGCGCCGGCGCAACCAGGCGTCTGAGAAGGTTGCGCGTCTCAAGCGGACGGGCGCCGATGCGTCCGAGATCATAGACGAGATGAAGGGCGTCTCCGATCACATCCGCGGATTTGACGAAGAGCTGGCTGCAGTTGAAACCAGCATTTCCGAGCTGCTTCTGGGTATACCCAACATTCCCCATGAGTCAGTGCCTACCGGGCGCGACGACAGCGAGAATGTGGAGGTCCGCAGATGGGGGCAACCCAGGGCATTCGAGTTCGAGCCGAAGGCCCATTGGGACCTGGGCGTAGCTCTCGATATCCTCGATTTCGAGCGCGCTTCCAAGATCACGGGGGCGAGGTTCGCTATCTACAAGGGGATGGGTTCGCGCCTCGTGAGGGCTCTCGTCAATTTCATGCTCGACCTGCATACCGCGGAGCATGGCTACACTGAGGTGTTCCCGCCATTCCTGGTGAATGCAGCCTCGATGGTGGGCACAGGCCAGTTGCCCAAGTTTGCCGACGATATGTTCAAGTGCGAAGGGCTTGACTACTACATGGTCCCCACGGCAGAGGTACCGGTGACCAACATGTACCGCGGCGAAATACTGGACGGTGCTTGCTTGCCGGTGAAACACGTTGCCTACACCGCCTGCTTCCGCGCAGAGGCGGGGGCGGCGGGACGCGACACGAGGGGCCTGATCCGGCAGCACCAGTTCGACAAGGTTGAACTCGTGAAATTCGTGCGCCCCGACACATCCTACGACGAGCTGGAGCGCCTAGTGGCTGATGCTCAGTCGGTGCTGGAGATCCTCGGGCTGCCCTATCGCGTCACCAAGATGTGCACGGGAGATGTGGGATTTTCCGCAGCCAAGAAGTACGATCTGGAAGTGTGGATGCCGAGCTATGGCCGGTATGTGGAGATCTCGTCATGCAGCAACTTCGAGTCGTTCCAGGCCCGCCGCGCCGACATCAAGTTTAGGCCTGCGCCGGGAGCGAAGGCGGAGTTCGTCCACACGCTGAATGGGTCGGGGTTGGCGGTGGGCAGGACAATCGCCGCGCTCCTGGAGAACTGCCAGCAGCCTGACGGGTCCATTGCGATAGCGAAACGGCTGCAGCCCTACATGGGCGGCCTCGAAGCCATAGCGATATGATGCAGATTGGCTAGTCGACGCGCTCGATGATATGGATGTCAGACTCATGGTGTATGGAGACGTGGTTCCCTTCGCGCGGACCCGATACGATCTGGACATCGCAGATTTCTCGGGTCACGCCGACAACGGTCGCAACCGATCCATCGCTCAGTCTGACCACGGTGCCCAGCGGGTAGGCTGCCACGATCTTGATGAAGGCACGTACTACATCCGGGTTGTAGCTCTTGCCCGCTTCGCGTGCCAGAATGGGCAAAGCTTGGTGCGGCATGAGACCTCTTCGGTAAGGCCTGTCGGAGGTCATGGCGTTGTAGGAATCGGCGACTGCCGTGACTTTGGCGATGTCGAGAGTCTGTCGGTCGGTCAGCCCGCGCGGGTAGCCGGACCCGTCATATCTCTCGTGATGCTGAAAGGCCACATGGGCCGACATGAGAGGCACCTGCTTTCGAAGCATCTGGAACCCGTCCCACGGATGTCGTCTGATGACTTCCCACTCCTCGCCCGACAGCGAGCTTTCCTTGGACAGAATGGTCTTGGGCGTGAAGAGTTTTCCGAGGTCATGAAGTATTGCGCCTGTGCCCAAATCGAGCAGATCATACCTGGTCATCCCCAGTTCTGCGGCGCACATGACCGCCAGCACGCACACATCCACTGAGTGGCCGTATGTGTAGTCGTCGAACGCCTTGATATCGGCAACGCTGTAGACAACGTTGCGGTTCTGCAACACCTGATCGATGATGTCGTCGACAACCTCAAGGATGCGGTCGATGTCAAGACACGCCGTAGTTGCGGCGGTCTCCGAAACTGTCTTGAGGGTCTCGGTAGCTTGCACTATAGTCTCCTGTTTCACGGGTTCCAGGATGTTTTCCACGGGCTCGTCAGGGTAGCTCTTCACGTATACAGCCGTATACTGAAGGTCGCGCAGGCGTGAGATGTAGGACTCCTTCAGCACGGTGTTCGCTGTGAGCAGCAACTGCCCGTTGGGGCCCCATATATTGCGCGCCAGTATCATTGCGGGCTCCAGTTGATCGATGGAAATGTAACGCATCGTCATCCCTCGCGGCTTTGTGCTTGGTGATTGGATCGTCGGTTTCGCAGCAGGTCTAGCAGAATCTCTTCTACGTTAATCGACGATATCCTGCTAGTATCGGTACACGATCAGCGCGGTCGCCAAAACGCGGTGATGTTGCGCTGGGAGGCGCTGGGGCAGTAGTTCCGCAAGGCAGCGGCTTTGATTAGGTATGCAGCCTTGGCGCTGCTGCCGTGGGGATGATTGGAAGCGTCAGCTGGACTTTCGCAAATGAGGCGTAGCTCGGGATCTAGCGAAGGCGGCATGGGGCCAGTTCCCATACGGGGGGTAAAGAAGAATCCCGCACCTCAAGTCGAAATTAATCGACACGCCGACCTAAGCGGAGGTGCGGGACAGGATGAACAGATTCAGACAGCTGTGGGACTACGCGGTCAAGGTATTCAGCCTGTACGAGTTTCTGGAGAAGTATCGGGACTCAAGAATGAACTCGCAGCATAGGCCTGCGACTATTATATCACTGTTCATGTGCTCTATAGCAGCTAGAGTGGGCAGTCTATATCAGATTGAGCGTATGGGAAAGAGCGGGGAACTGAATAGGCTTATGCGCGGGAGGAAGAAACCGAGTGCCGATACCATGGGCTATGCCCTGGAACACGCCGACGTAGACCAAGCGCAGACCTGCAACGCGTCGATTATTCAGAAGGCTCGCCGCAATAAAGTCCATGCTTTTGGCACCTACCGTGGATGGCGGGTCTGTGCAGTTGATGGAACTGAAACGTACTCGACTAAATCCCCGTGCGCCAAGGCGCTCACGTGGTCAAAGAGGCGGCTGTCGAGCAGCGGTGAAGAGGAGTTTTATGAAAGGGCGCTGGCGGTATCCTACGTCGGAGCTCAACCCCGATTGCTGCTGGCGATGGAGCGGATCTTGCCAGGGGAAGGCGAGGTCTCTGCGGCCATACGGGTTTTACAGGACTTGCGGCTGAGTAACCATAGATACTGCGATATCCTTTGCGCCGACGCCCTATATGCCCAGGCCCCCTTCATCAACGCCGTGGTTAGGCAGAACATGGACGTCTTGATCAAAGTGAAGCAGGACAACTACCATCTGGTTCGCGATATGGATGAACTCATGGCCAGGGAGCCGCCGTATGTGTTCCGCGGGGTAACGCCAAAAGACGAACCTATCGAGAACAACCACGGGGTTACTTACGATGTCGAGCTATGGGACGCAGAGGGGTTCACCAGCTGGGAGCAGGTGGACTGCCCGCTAAGGTGCGTCAAGGTACGAGAGACCAAGAAGGTAACCTGTAACGGCGAGCTCGTGAGCGAGATTGTGTCGGAGTATCATATCGCGACGACGGTGCCCGCCGCGCTCATGAAACCCCTACGGGTATGGGAGATAGCCCACCGGCGTTGGGACATAGAGAACACCGTGTTCAACGACCTTAAGCAGAACTGGGGCTTCAGGCACTGCTACACGCATGATCCGAACGGCATACGCGCGGTG
>DHON01000100.1 GCA_002409965.1 Firmicutes bacterium UBA5389 | reverse complement strand
GATGAAGCAGGAATCCCGCGACTTCAGTCGTGGGAGGTTCAAGGCGCGCAGGTCTTCCCTAGACGACATGAAGCCAAGGATCACGGACTCCAGTCGGGTGGTGCGCGTGTAGTCTTTCTCGTTGGGGTACGGCGGCGAAGTAATGACTGCGCTGATGGAACTATCCTCAATTTCCTCCAATATGTCACGGGAGTCGCCTAGCAGCACTGTAGACGGCCCACCCGACACATGTTGGAGCGTGCAAAGGTCATCGGAGACATTGCGGACCTCCTGCAGCCACGGGGCCACCACCGGGCTATCGGCTTTGACATCGCGCACACCGACCTCGGGACCGAAGTGCAGATTGCCGATGGAGAAAACCAGGGCTTTGGCGAGCGCCGACAATTCGTGGTTGTAATACGGAGTGTCGTGCCCATCCTGTATTGCATCACGCAGGATGAGCGTCTTGTGAAGAGGTAGCGGGCTGATGCTGTTCTTCAGCAGTAGTGCCTGCTGTTCGCCGGCGAGAGCCCTCATGTTCCGGGGCATCGCACATGACCCAACCAGCATAGGAGTATCCTCAATCCCATCCTGAGCCAGCGCCTCCAGAGTCGCGTCCGCTACAGAGCGGGCGTGTTTGAGCAGTCCGTCAGGGTCGGGACTCCAGTCCACCTTGGTCTTCGCCGCGAAACAGACGAGCGGGTTAGCTTCCAGCCCAACGCTGGCGATGCCCTGCTTTTTGCACTCGACAAGCGTTGTGCCGGTTCCGCAGAACGGATCCAGTACAGTGTCTTGCGGCGTCAGGCCAAATCGGTCGATGTAGTCGCGCACAAGATGCGGCGGGAACGACAACACAAACCGGTACCAATCGTGGCACTGGCGGTCCTCATCCAGTATCTTGTTCGCTGTGGCGTTGGTTGCAGCTGACAGCAGTCCGGCAGGTTCGCAAACGCAATTGCAGTCTTGCTCCATTGGCTTGGATCAATCCTCCAGACAAGTAGATGCTTGGCCGGTGAACTCACCGAGCACACAACTGTCTATGAACTATTCTATCATGAACCGCCTTAGCCGAGGTGTTGCATGAACGCGTTGGGCAAAGATGCTAGGATTCGCGGCGGCTCCCCATATCAATATAATAGCATTCATAGCATATAGAGGCAAGCCGCGGGTTTTCCGCCTAAGGATCTACGGACCTTCCAACCTGCGGGTCGCACGACTTTGGTCTTGGTCAACACACAGCCTGCTGGCGGCGATCCTCGACACAATCCAACACCCGAACCGAAGAATCGCGATACAGCCGATGGCTACACCAAGTGTTGCGCTCCAGTGTATCTGGTCGCGATTTTGGAGCAATCGCGCCACATCCTGCGGCACAAGCCAGTATTGTACCGACATTTATGGAAGGTAATGTCATGGATGTGTTGAAATCCTGATGTGTCTCAATACGCTGCCGATGCGTCGATGATGTGCAGACGGACTGCATTACGACTGCGACATGCGGAGGTGATGCCGACTTCACCGGTTTCCCAAGACTCAATAATCCGCGAGGGGGGACAAATGTGTTGAAGACCAGAGCTCGGAGACGCGCGCCAATCGCAGCTGTGGCAGCATTCGCTTTCACATTTCTCGCGCTGTCGCTCATCTGCCATGCGGGCGCGATTGGCAGCATGGCGCCGGATTTGCTGCATTTGCCGTCTGTGCCGACAGCATTCGCAGATTCGGAGGTTGTGCCGGTCCACAGGCAAAGTCCGGCGCCGGAGTATGTCGATGGCCAGATCATAGTCAAGATCAAGCAGGCACCCATAGTCGCCGGCGCGAGCGCTGAATCCGTGGTCGATAAGCTCGGTGCGTTCTGCGCGCGGATGGGCGCTGAGATCCTGGACTCCACCTGCATCGGCCCAGGCGCCGAAGTGTTCCTGGTGGGAGTCCCGGCGAGCATGACTGTGGACGAGGCTGCTATGGCATACGGGGCCAAGGAGTTCATCGAGTATGCAGAGCCCAACTACCTGTGGTATCCAGATGCTCCCGCGATTCCGAACGACCCTCTTTTCTGGCGCCTATGGGGTATGGAAAACACCGGGCAGGATTTCTACCCCGGCGTATTCTGGGAGAAAGGCATTGCAGGATGCGATATCAGCGCGCCGGAGGCCTGGGGCGTGCGCACTGATGCTTCGTCGGTGCTGGTAGCGGTGATCGACACGGGCATCGATGTCAGTCACTACGACCTTACAAACAACATCTGGCGAAATCCCGGTGAAGTGCCTGATAACGGCATCGATGATGACGGCAACGGCTTCATCGACGATGTGTATGGTTGGGACTTCGCGAACAACGACAACACTGTGTTCGACGATCCAACCGCCGACAGGCATGCAACTCACTGCGCCGGCACCATAGGCGGTGAGGGCGACAACGCCTACGCAGTCGCGGGAGTGGCATGGAAGGCACAGATCATGTCGTGCAAGTTCATCCACGGACGGAGCGGATCGACCTGGGACGCGATTGATGCAGTCAACTACGCGTCTATGATGGGCGCGAAGATCGCCAGCAACTCCTGGGGCGGCGGCGGGGAGAGCACGCCGCTCAAGGAAGCAATCGCGAACTCAGGGATGCTGTTCATCGCTTCAGCCGGGAACTCCGCGGAGAACACGGATGTGTCTCCTCACTATCCGTCGTCTTATGATCTTCCCAACATCGTGTCTGTGGCGGCTTCCGACTGGAACGACGACCTGGCCGGCTTCTCCTGCTATGGCCTGGAAACAGTCGACCTGGCGGCGCCGGGCTACTGGGTTCTGTCCAGCGTTCCCGGGAATAAGCTGGCGTGGATGGCCGGCACATCCATGGCCACTCCACACGTGTCGGGGGCGGCGGCCCTCGTATCGGCTCAGTTCCCGCACATACCCCTCTACCATGGCGCAGAGGGTTGGGTCGATGGAGAGCTGACGATTCATGACATACTGCTGATGTCGGTGGACAGGACCCCTGGATTAGCCGGCAAGATGACCTCCGGCGGCAGACTCAACGTGGCTAACGCGGTCAAGATGGCGTTCCCCGTAGTGATCGAGACCGCCTGCGCGGACATGGCGTTTGGGCCAGCGCCGCTTGCTATCAGCTTCTCGGCGACAGTCGAGGATCCGGCCGCCGTAGCGGAGTGCTGGTGGTCCTTCGGCGATGGCTCAGAGTACGTCTATTCGTACAACGCATCTCACACATACAGCGAGGAAGGCGCCTACCTGGCGTGTTTCCACGTCCTCAGTGCCGGCGTAGAGTCGACATGGCCGATGCAGATTGTCGTGGCTGATCCAGGGACCATCGTCTACATTGACGACGATGGCGGGTTCGCCTTCGACGAGCTTTTCCAGTGGTCCTGCGAGACGGCCGGGCTGAACTGCGTTGTGGTCGACGCCAGGCGCCCCCTTTGCCTGCCGGACAGCTTCAACGACAGGCTGCTCGCGTGGAACACATCGCGCTCGTGGAACGACACCCTGCTTCCCGAGCAGGAGGAGTTCCTCGCTCGGTTCCTGGATAACGGCGGCAGGCTGCTGATGATCTCGCCCGACTATCTCCGCGATCTGGGCTATCTGACTCCGTTCGCTCAGCGCTGCCTGCGTGTGTGGGACTATGTGGGCAACGTCCCGATGGGGCAGTGGGACGGCATCGATGGCGACCTCATCACCGATGGAATGTCGATCACGGGGCAACTGGGCCTCGGTCTGGAGGACGCCGTCTGGCCCGACCTCAACGCCAAGCCCATACTGAAGAACGAGGACTACGAGGTGGAGATATGGCCGGCGCTGCGCTACGCGAGCGAAAGGGACCGAGTGGTCTTCACCACCGTTCCTTGGGAGGAGATTCCGCGGTTCGAGCCGGTCGAGGAGGGCGATCCGATCAACCCCGACCCGAACAACTCCACGTACTTCCTTGCCAAGATCTACGACTACCTGATGGGCGAGATAAACATCCCGCCGGCCATCGATGCGGCTGAGGCCGATCTCTACTTCGCGCAAGTGAACGAGACGATCACGTTCACTGCTCAGGCCCACGATGCCGATGGAGATGCGCTGATCTACGTCTGGGAGTTCGACAGCATAGACGATTCGGTAGTGGGCAAGACGGCCAGAATCGCCTTCGACGAACCCGGCGTGTACGGCGGCCTGCTCACTGTGGAAGATGCCCGCGGCGAGTCGACGAAGGCGCTCATCGCGGTGACTGTGAGCAATCCGGGCGGAGTCGTGTTCGTGGACGATGACGATTCAGACGGCGACACTGAGGAGCATTTCTTCGCCGCCTTCGACGCCATTCGGCAAGACTACGTTGCGGTCTCGCCTGAGCTCGTGATGGGCGGCGCGGATGGCATAAATGGCGCGAAGGCCGGTCTGGAGCGGTTTCGCGTCGTCTGGAACTGCGGCGAGCTTGGCGGGCTGGACGAGGCCGAGCAGCTGGCTGTGGCTGACTACCTGGACAAAGGCGGCGCACTGTTCCTCGTAGGACAGGAGGTCATGTTCGGCCTGCCCAGCGGGAGCGCGTTCGCCCGCGATGTGCTGCACGTAACAGGAGTCGAGCATGACGTCGGGACCGCCTGGGTTGAAGGTGTGGACGACGATCCCATCACCGATGGGATGATGATCTATCTCGGATTCCCTCCCGGCTTCGACGACTGGACGGACAGCCTGGAGGTATCCGAGGACGCCAAGGCGATTCTGCTCAATGACGGCGGCTTGCCGTGCGCGCTGAGGTACGGGTGCAGTGGCCACCGGCTGGTGTTCATGGCCGTGGCATTCGAGGCTTTCCCGCTTGAACCGGCTGAGGAACCCTCCGGTTCCGGGGCAGTCGGATCGCTAGACGATGGTCCCGCTATCGACGCCGGGAGCTTGCTTGCCAAGGTGTTGGCATGGCTCGAAAGGCCAATGGTCACGGTGATCAGGCCGCTGGCCGGCCAGACATGCACCGGAGCTACCGTCGTCTGGTGGGAGGCGACCGATCCCATCGGCGAAGAGCTATCGATAGACATCCAGTATTCCACCGATGGCGGATCCGCCTGGATCGCATTGGCGTCCGGCGAGGCCAACGATGGCACCTACGCATGGGATCTCACAAAGCTCAGCCGCAGCGGCCCGTACATGATCCGCGTGATCGCGGCGAAGCCCGATGGGTTCTCAGCCTGCGATGTGGGCGATGAGTTCATCGTGTCTGTGGTGGGAAGCAACCAGTTTGCAGCAGGCCCGAACCCCGCGTCCGATGTGATCAACTTCTACATCAATGCCTCCGGCGAGGCAAATCTGTACATCTACGACATCGCCGGCCGACTGGTGTTTTCACAGAAAATAGAAAGTGGTCAGACCTACTTGGACTGGTATCTGGTGAACAACGCCGGCAAGCCTTTGGCCAATGGCCTCTACTTGTGCTACATGGTTACTGCCGATGGAGTGAAGACCAACATCATGCGGCTTGTCATCAGCCGCCAACAGGGGGTGAGCGAATGAAGACGAAACACGCCAACTGGTTGGTCATGGTGGCCCTAACGGTGATCGTGCTCGCCGCTGCGCCGGCCGCCTCGGCGCAATCGGGAGGAGATCCCGTAGGCACTGCGGTGCTCTTCGACGTGGGTATGGGCGCCCGAGCGCTCGGCATGGGCGGGGCCTTCGTGGCCGTTGCCGATGATGCCAACGCGATCTACTACAACCCGGCAGGCTTGGCTCTGATCGAGGGGCACAATGCGACCTCGATGTACTCGACTCTGTTGGGGGCCGGCAACTACCTAGGCGTCGGCTATGCTCAGAAGAACGTGGGCGCGGCCGTGTTTGGGCTGATGTCGACAGCTCCAGGCACTGACGAGTACGGCAACCCCACTGGCGAGTTCGGGTACCGCGAGGGCGCGCTTGCGGGCGGATACGCGCACGCCTTCGGGCCGTTCGCCCTGGGAGGGGCGATCAAGCTCTACGCACAGGACGCCGAGGTCAACCGAGGTTTCGGCGCAACCGGCGACATAGGCGCGCTCATCACCATGCCTTACCTCGATGGGTTCAAGGTGGGCGCCGTGGCCCGGAACCTGCTGGGGACAGTGAAGTTCCAAAGCGGCCACGAGGACAAGTTCGATCCATGGTACGTTCTGGGCCTATCGCTCAGGCCGCTCCGCGGGCTCACCGTGGCGGCCGATTACGATGTTACGCACTCCACCGGCCGCGTGGGCGCGGAGTACCAGATCATCGATGCGTTCGCTGCTCGGGCCGGCGCAACCATGAACGCCGATAAGCAGTACGGCTTCACAGCCGGCGCGGGGTTTGCGCTAGGAAGCTTCCGCGTGGATTACGCATACCAGTTTCACGCGGAGTTGCCCGACTCCCACTGGCTGTCGCTGGGCTTTTCGTTCTAGAGCAACCTAAGGCAGGGGGCGCTGACCGGCTAGCGCGATCACGTTAGCCGGTCAGGCGCCCTCCCTTTCGGGCTGCTTCCACAACTCGGCGAGATCGAATGCGAACTCGGGAAAGTCGGGATGGACAAACTCACCTGTTGAAAGCCCGGAGTTTCGCAGTACGTACGCGTTGTCGCGGAGGGCGTAAGCCTCTATCGTTTCGTCCTGCGGGTCAACCACCCAATAGTGCGGTATCCGCATGCGTTCGTATATGGCGCGCTTCCTGACGCGATCCTTGGATCGGGTCCACCTCGAGAGAACTTCGACGACCAGATACGGCGCGCCGTCGATGCGTGCCTCCTTCACAATCCCGCTGTTCTCGCCGGGTATGTATACCAAGTCGGGCTGGATTACGTTCGTGTCGGACAATGTCACATCAACCGGCGCATTGAACACCTCGCCGTCCGGGTCGCGCAGGGCGAAGTAGTCTTCCAGAATACGCTGAAGGCGCCTGGATACTCTCTGGTGATGGACGTACGGCGCCGGTTCCCGAATCAGCATGCCATCGAGGATTTCGTAGCTGAAACCCTCCTCATCGGGCAACTGGAGATAGTCTTCATACGTGTACACCTTGTTCGTCATGTACTCGGGCTTGGCTTCGCGCACCGAATTGGCCGCCTGGCCGGCGGTAGGTTCCCGATCACGATCGCTCATGTCGATTCCCTCCGTCTCATGTCGTTGGAGTTCGCATCGCGTGTCGCTTGGGACCTCGAGGGGCGGTTCATGCTGTTTTGGGCCGCTTCCACAACGCGGCGAGGTCGAATGTGAACTCGGGGAAGTCGGGATGGACGAATTCTCCAGTTGAAAGCCCCGAACTCCGCAACACGTACGCATCGTCGCGGAGGGCGTAAGCCTCTATCGTTTCATCCTGCGGGTCAACCACCCAATAGTGCGGTATCCGCATGCGTTCGTATATGTTGCGCTTCCTGACGCGATCCTTGGATCGGGTCCACCTCGAAAGGATCTCTACAACCAGAAGAGGCGCGCCGCCTATGCGCTTCTCCTCTACAATCTCGCTGCTTTCGCCGGGTATGTAGATCAAGTCGGGCTGGATCACATTCGTGTCGGACAAGGCCATGTCGATTGGAGCGTTGAACACCTCGCCGGTCGGGTCCCGCGGGGCGAAGTAGCCATGCAGGAAAATCAGAAGGCGCCTGGAAACTCGCTGGTGATGGACGTACGGTGCCGGTTCCCGAATCAGCATGCCGTCGAGGATTTCGTAGTGGTAGCACTCTTCGTTCGGCAGCTGAAGATAGTCTTCATATGTGTACACTTTGTCCGTCATGTACTCGGGCCTGGCTTCGCGCACCGAATCGGCCTGGCCGCATGCGCTTGCGCCAAGACGCTGCATGACCTTATCCGGGTCGTAGCGGTACTGCCTGTTGGACAGCTGAAGGTAGGGAATTCGTTCGTTGCGGGTATAGCGCCAGATGGTCTCCACCGAAAGCTGGAGCATCGAGGCTAGCTCCTGAGCGGTCACCAGTTTGCGTTCACTCACGGCGAAGTCCTCCTTTCAAGAAGAGTATACGTTCTGGAGCAAGCGAAGTCAAGTGGTAACAAGCAAACGCAAGTCATGGAGCGCGGCGGTTTCCTACGGCGCAGGAGGGGACAGGGACCGAATCTCGAAAGGACTATTGGCAGAGCAGTCTGCCGCCGGTGGCTGCCGCTCGCAGAGGAGGTTCACAACATGGCTTACAGAGTTCTTGTCGCACCCCCATTTTTCGGACGAAAGAATGCAGCTCCCTTTGATCTGCTGCGCGAAGCTGGGCACGAGATTGTGCTCAACCCGCACAGACGAACTGCCACGGAGGGCGAGATGTGCGCGCTGGTGACTGATGTGGACGCTGCGATTGTCAGCCTGGATCCAGTGACCGAGAAGGTGCTGTCCTACGGCCCGCGGCTGAAGGTGGTGGCAAGGGCTGGGGTAGGATACGACAACATCGACGTCGAAGCCGCCACGCGCAGGGGTATCTTCGTGACGAACGTGCCAGGGGCCAACAGCCGAGCGGTAGCGGAGATGGCGCTCGGGCTCATGTTCGACGTCGCCAGACGGATTGCCGTGATGGACAAGAGGGTCCGAGCAGGTGTATGGAAAGGACATGTCGGATTTGAGCTGGGGGGCAAGGCCCTGGGGATTGTGGGTACAGGCAACATCGGCAGACTCGTGGCCGAGCTTGGAGCAAAGCTGGGAATGAGAGTGGTCTGCTGGTCGAGAACACCCGACCGCAACTGGGCCGGCGCAATCGGGGCGGTCTATGTGTCGCTGGACGAGTTGCTTCAGTCGGCGGATGTGGTAAGCATCCACATCGCCCTGACGGAGCGCACGCGCAACCTGCTTTCCCAGAGGGAACTGTCGCTGATGAAACCCTCGGCGATTCTGATCAACACGGCTCGCGGCGGGATTGTGGACGAGGATGCCTTGTTCGAGGCATTGCACGAGAAACGTCTGGCCGGGGCAGGGCTGGACGTCTTCGCCGACGAGCCTATCGCACAGTCTCGTTTGCTGGAGCTTGAGAACGTGGTACTCACCCCGCACGTGGGCGGTCTGACGGCTGAGTCGGCCCATTCCATTTCCATGGGCGCGGCGAGGAATGTCGTCGCGGTGCTGGGCGGACAGACGCCGGAGAACGCGGTGAACGTGCTGGTGCCCTGAATGCATGGACGAGCGAAAGCGTGGGTGCCCCATGAACGTGTGCATGTTCTGAGAACGCACCGGTATGCGAATACGTGAATGCGCAGGATGTGTTCCTGAGTTGCATCCAGGCTGCCGTTTCGTCCAATGCTGCATTGAGCGGGCCATAGAGCATTGCGGTCTGTGCGAGGCATTCCCCTGCGCTCACCTGGAGAGTTTCGTGTCGGACGACAGCCCGGGCTGTCCCTCGGGATATCACGTGCACAATCTCTAGGCTCGCCGCGAGATCGGCGCCCCGTCCTGGCTTGTGCAGCAGCGGGGCAGATGGAGTGAGAGCTCAGGCTGTCTCGGATCATTTCGGCAGGTCAAGGTATGACTGAGTGAGTGAGCAGGACCGGCGGCGGTGCCGACACACACAACATGGCGTGACATGTTCCTTCCCCCAACTGGGCAGAATTCAACTGACTCAATGTGGATCTGTCTGTGTGCATAGGGGACGATGGCGGCCAGGACGCGAAGACGGCGGGGAAGGCAGGTAACGCCAGTGAACGCGGACATGAAGTCGTTCTGCGGCCAGGTCATGGCCGGAGCGAGGTTTGGGAATCAGGAGGAAGCCCGGATGAGCGCCGCTCTGAGTGTGGAGGCGCTCGCGAGGCTATTGCCCCAGGCACTGGCCATGGAAGTGGCCGCAAGACTCCCAGGGGAGCTGGGGGAGGCAATGAGGGCAGTCGCGGGAGGCAGCGGCGATGGCGGCGATGGCGGCGATCCGCGCGGCGGCGATGCCAACCCCAATGCTGGCATGCCCGAAGACTGGCCTGACATCCTCCCGGACGAGCCGTTCGATTGGGGCGTGTGGGGCGGATTGCCTGACGGAGAAGGCGTGCACTACGCCGATCCGACGCGAGAGCCAGCCGAAGAGGCCCTCGGTGATTCCATGAACGATGCCGTCGCGCGCGAGGCGGCGGTGCTCAGCACGGTGTACCAGTATGTCGGCCCCGACTTGGCGGCCCAGATCCGCGAAGCCGCTGGCCGGAACGCTCGCTATTGACGATGCAACGCCGAGTGCTGGAGGCAGCTTCTCCCGCACACGCCTCCAGATGCGGCGAACCGCATATTCAGAAATGGAGGCAAACGGAAAGCGGCGCTTCGAGAGCCCCCGGGAGCCCCGAGGGAACCGATGAGAGCCGCCCTGGTCGCGTTCGAGATGCTTTCGGAGCTGACTTAGGGTCCAACTCGTGCCTGTTGACAGGCTTCCGGCGCAGCGAGTGGCGCATAACCCCATGAATACGCCTTGTTATGTCTATACATTGCCGCATATACCATTCTGTGAAAGCCGTGTACTCACGTCTTGAGTACATCTCGCAAATCGCCGTCAAGAAATGGGGTGCCAGGACAGGCCTTACGTTTTCAGCGGGTGCGATTCCCGCCCCGGCGAGGACTAGCCACCCACCGGGAATCGAGCCTTGGACTTGCGATGGTAACGTATCATGTTAAGCGTAGGCAGAGCGACGACCAGGCCGTAACGTGAGTGAAGCGATCGAGCCTCGTGAGACGATAATCCGGAGGCTGACAGGGCCATTTTGCCTGGGAGGCCCGCCGCGGTCTTTGCAGGGAGCGGAGTACGCCAACTGAAAGGATCATCCACAGGGAGGCGGCGAGGCAAGATCACTTTGCGCAGGGGAACATTCTCTGCACCCAGAGGCAGGGATAGGATGTCAACGGAACTGAGCAAAATCGCGGAGAAGGCTAAGGCCGACTCAATCAATGGCGAGGCGAATCTTGAAGTCGATGAGGGAGGATGTTGCGGCTGTATGACCAATACTAGCTTCAGACTGTGCCCAGCGCTGCATGCGGGCAGGCCAAGTGGTTCCTGAACCGGTGCGGCCACTGCTAGGAGAGATGAGGGATTCCGATGAATACTGCAAACACGC
Source organism: Firmicutes bacterium UBA5389 (assembly GCA_002409965.1). Classification (GTDB taxonomy): domain Bacteria; phylum Bacillota; class DTU025; order DTU025; family DTU025; genus UBA5389. Next base: position 1,610 of record DHON01000100.1, on the reverse strand, counting down.
ACTTTGAGACGCTATCCATTCACGCTGGAGGCGAGGATAGGAATCCCAAGAACGCGCTGAATCATCCTATCTTCATGACGTCTTCCTTTGAGTTTGATTCGCTGGAACACGCCGATGCCACGTTTGAGTTCGAAACTGACGACTACGTATATACCCGCGGCAACAACCCCACCCTCAGACTGCTCGAAGAACGTATGGCGATATTGGAGAGAGGCGCGGCCTCGGTAGCCTTTGCTTCTGGCATGGCGGCTATCAGCTCGGTACTGATGTCTCTACTGAAACCTGGCGATGAGATCATTGCTCACCGGATGCTGTACGGATCGACCTGGAATCTCATCAAGAACATACTGCCTCAGTATGGTGTTGGTTGCCGGCTGATCAATTTCGCCGATATCAGCGACCTTTCAGATCGGGTCACTGAAAGAACCAAGGTTGTCTACTTCGAAACCCCGACAAACCCCAACCTCGATGTCATCGACATCGCCGCTGTGTGTGACATCGCCCGGGCTAAGGGAGCGAAAGTAGTGGTCGACAACACCTTCGCTACGCCGTTCTTCCAGCGCCCCCTGGAGCTCGGGGCCGATGTGGTGGTGCACAGCGCCACCAAATACATCAGCGGGCACGGTGATGTCATCGGCGGCGTTGCTGTGGCCAAGGACAGAGACTACGCCAGCGAGCTCAAATTCGGGTACATGTGCGAATTCGGCGGTGTCATGAGCCCATTCACCGGCTGGCTGCTGTTGCGCGGCCTGAAGACCTTGGCTCTCAGGATGCGCGAGCATGAGAAGAACGCTCTGGCGGTGGCCAGGTATCTTGAACAGCATCCGAGGGTGAAAAGGGTGTACTACCCCGGCCTGCCCAGTTCGCCTGGGCATGAGACGGCAAAGGCCCAGATGAGCGGGTTCGGTGGGATGGTCAGCTTCGACATCGACGGAACGCTAGCCCAGTCCAAACAGTTAGTAAACAGCATGAAACTGTTCAAGCTGGCTGTAAGCCTGGGCGATTGCGAGAGCCTAGTAGAGCATCCCTTTGCGATGACCCACAGAGGATATACGGAGGATGAAGTTTACGCCGTGGGTCTGACTCCCAGTATGATCAGGCTATCCATCGGCCTGGAACACCACGATGACTTGATTGTCGACATTGATCAGGCGCTTTCTGTGATCGGATAAGGCAGTCAGTCCCTATCCACCTGGCTTCACCCGGGCAAACAAGGATACACTGGCGCTCTGCATCGCAAGGTGATCGAGGGCGATGCGTTGAATAACACACGCCGAACAACCACCGGGTAACTGATTGATTGAACACTGCGGAAACGTCAGCGGACCTGGTCAATGATGAGGAGGTTCACCGAATGAACGCCCTCGAGTACTCTGCTGCCCCAGGAGTGATGACTTGTCCCGGCGAACATGCAGACTCGTTCGAGTGCTTGCCCAGTGAGATCGGTTCGCTGTGCCGTGTCATCCATTCAGGGCTTGATTGAATCGCCGCGCATACTCGTGACTTCAGTCGTGAGTAAGCGGCGCCATATGTTGTGCGGGAACTATCAGAATAGCCTGCAATTGGTTGTACCCGTCCATATATATGTTATACTCTCAATGGGCGGATGA
>DHON01000099.1 GCA_002409965.1 Firmicutes bacterium UBA5389 | reverse complement strand
GCCGCGCTGGTCGCCGCTGTCAACTCGTTCTTCGAGCAGCTTAACCCATCCAGGGTTCAGACACTAGCTGCTTGATTAGGCTAAGGTACTTGTTGAGAACTACCTAGATGGCTTCCCCGCTATCACGTACGGTTGAGATGAACACGGCACGAGCACGCGAACGGCGATCAGGCCGACCCCGGCCGCGTGGCCTGAGGAGGGTTATCGGAAATGGAGACACTTGACCTGCGCAAACAGCTCAAACACCTGTATCAGCCGTCTGCCAAGAAGGTCGAAGTAATCGATGTGCCCGAGTTCAAGTTCGCCATGGTGGAGGGCGCCATTTGACGCTGGTACCCTACTGGGAGAAATGTACCCTTCTCACCAGCAATATGCCTGCTACACCTATCACAACAAGCGCCAGCGAATAGAGGGCGATTGAAGCCATGACCAGTGCCCAAGCCCAGCCCGTCGGCTCGGTTGCACCTGAGGCGAGCCCGCTAGTGACGGCATAGAGTTGGCCGCTGCCAAGAAACGCTACCGCGGTACCGAAACCCCAGCCAATGAGTTTCTGATGGGAGCGCGCCCGCCGAGCAGCCCACAAGAGCAGTAGTGCACCGACGAAGGCAATGGGAAAGAGCTCAGCCGGCATCAGATAGTCGAATCGGAACACGCCGCTAGATATCGTTCCAACTATGGATGTTAGCACCGTAAACAAGATAGGAATCCACACAAGTACTGTGCCCACAACGGCTAGAAGTTTGGTGAGAACACCCTTGCGATCCATTTGCCTTCCCCCTCGAGGCTCCAAGGCCTCATTCCATGCGGCTTTCCGGCTCTCATTATACCTTCTTATGCTCCGGGAAGCTAAGGGTGCGTACGCCAAAGCAAGAGTAGCTTTTCGTCAAGTTTCGCGCACTGCCCGGTCAACTGATACGGGGGGCGCTAAGCGAGCAATCGCTAACCAGAACCTTCTTCACTTCGGTGCGGAGCATGCTATTCGCCATCAACCGTGACCAACTTGGCGTACAGGCCGTCTAGCCCCATCAACTCCTCATGAGTCCCTTCTTCCACTATCTCGCCTTCATCCAGCACGATGATCCTGTCGGCATGGCGAATGGTTGAGAGACGGTGGGCGATGACTATTGTCGTCCTGCCTCCAATGAGCCTTTCGAGCGCAGCTGCCATCTTGGCTTCTGTTTCGGTGTCTACCGATGATGTGGCCTCATCCAGAATCAGAATCGGCGCATCGTAGAGGAGGGCTCTTGCTATGGCAAGCCTCTGTTTCTGCCCGCCTGAGAGCCTTACGCCGAGCTCTCCTATGCGGGTATCGTATCCATTAGGCATCGCTCGGATGAACTCATCAGCCCCTGCCGCTATTGCGGCATTGATGATCTGTTCCAGAGTAGCGCCGGGACTACCGTAGGCAATGTTCTCAGCGACTGTCCCGTTGAACAAGAACACGTCCTGCAGCACCATGCCCACATTGCGACGAAGAGATGAGATTGCGACAGAGCGGATGTCTACCCCATCTACGAGAACATGCCCTTCGGCGGGATCATAGAACCTTGGGATCAGGTTGGCCATTGTCGTCTTTCCTACACCTGTGGGGCCTACGAGAGCAACCATCTCGCCCGGCCTGATCTCCAGGTTTATGTTCTTCAGCACGGGGGTGTCGTCATAGTTGAAGGAGACATCCTCGTAGGTGATATGACCCTCAACCTTCCCGAACTCCATGGCGCCCGGGGCATCGTCTATGTCGGGCTGTGTGTCGAGCACCTCGAAATAGCGATCGGAGGCGGCCAGGGCTTGCTGAAGGGATTCGTTGAGCCGATTAAGCCCCATGATAGGCTCATAAAAGAGGCTCACATACAGAAGAAATCCTGTGATGTCGGCGATGGACATCTGTGCCTTGACCGCCATCAAGCCCCCGAACAGCACAACCGAGACCGTTCCCAGGCCTGCGAAGAAGTCGATCGCGCCATGGAAACATGCGCTCGTCGACACAGCCTTCGTGATAGCCGAAGAATGAACCATGATGCGCTTGCCCACAGACTCCATCTCGCGCTCCTCTTGCGTGAACACCTGGATCTCCCGCATTCCGCTGAGATTATCCTGCAAGACCGCGCTTAAGTCGCCCAACTTCGCCTGGGCATGGCGAAAGAGGGGACGGACGTATCGGTTGTACGCGACGAAACCGAGAATGATGAGGGGAATGGGCATCAGGGTGTGTAGAGCTAGCCTCGGGTTGATCGCAAAGAGCACAACAAAGACTCCCGCGACTGTGAGAAGGCTGACGATGGCTTCCGGGATCACATGGGCGATCAAGGACTCAAAATACGCGGTGTCATTGACGGCCCTGGACATGATCTGCCCTGTTTGGGCGTGCGAGTAGTACTTCGGGGACAGTCTTTGCAGATGCTCATAGATCTCCTTGCGAGCCGCGGCCACACAGCCCCATCCTGCAACGTGGGTAGCCCAGACCTGCAGGGCTCGAAGCGCGGGCCTGAGGGCATATGCGAGAAGCAGAAGAACGGATATGCTGACCACCTGATCAGTCGCTACCGTCCCGCGGCCGAGAGTCTGTTCAATGGTGCCAACGAGGCTTCTTATGAGCCAGGGGCCTGCGAGACTCGTGGCAGTCACCCCCAGCATTGCGATGAGCGCTACCACCATCCAGCGTCAGTAGTCGCGCGATATTGCTACAAGACGAGCTATGTGCTGCAAAACCGAGTCACCTCATGTTGCTTCTTCTTGGCCGTGGTGGCGGCGATTGTCAGTCGCTGAGCCTTTGTTCCCCCCCTGCTCGGCAGCTCCCCGGAGCTTCCGGCATCCATGTGAGATGTCCAGCTCTTCGAGGAATTCGATGTGGTATAGTCGAGCGGAACGCTGACTTACCTTCCTCCCCAGTCTCGGACTATCGTATGGCAACATCGTCGGTCCCCGGCTCGCCCAGCTCAAGCCGGGCCTTCACCGCCCAGTCCGGATCCTTGAGCAGGGCCCGCCCTATGCCGACCAGGTCGGCTTTCGACTCACGTATTATGGAATCCGCCGCGGCCGGGCTCTTGATGCCGCCGGTCACGATCACAGGCACTCCGCAGGCAGCCTTCACTCGGCTGCTGATGTCGGCGAAGAAGCCTTCGCCCTTCCATTCAAACGGCTGATACCCTCTGAGCCCGCCGGATATGTCTATCACGTCCACGCCTGCGTCCACCAGACGCGGCGCGATCTCCCGAGCGTCTTCAGGAGTGATCCCGCCGGGTAGCCCATCGTCCGCGCCCAGGCGGTACATGACAGTGAGCTCGGGCCCCACCTCTTCCCTTACCGCGCGTATGATGCGGACGGGCAACAGCAGCCTTCCCTCAGGGCCGTTGCCATACTCGTCCGCGCGCGTGTTGGTCACCGGCGACATGAACTGGTTAAGCAGATACCCGTGCGCGCCGTGCAGCTCCACGCCATCAAACCCCGCATCCGCCGCCCGGCGGGCGCATGCCGCAAAGGCTTCGATCACCTGATCTATCTGTTGCGCGTCCATGGCGACTGGGGTCGGCTCGCTGGGAGATGCCGTGACGGCAGAAGGGGCGATCGGCGTTTGGCCGATCACGTCAGCAGTGGCCCGCGCGCCTGCATGAGTCAGCTGGATCACAGCGCCGGCGCCGCGGCGGTGAATCTCATCCACCAGCGGTCGCAGGAAACCCACGTGAGCATCGGACACCAACCCCAGCTGCCGCCGGTGCCGCCGGCCCGATGGCAGGACGTAAGTATGCTCAACAATGATTAGCCCTACCCCGCCCGCGGCCCGAGCATGGTAGTATTCACTCGTTTCAGGCGTGACGTAACCTTCTTCGGTTCCTGTGTAGCTTGCCATCGGAGGCATGACAATCCTGTTTGTGAGCTTGAGTCCGCGTATGTTGATCGGCGAGAACAGGTGTGACATGGGTCTATATCGAACCTCCAAGCGTACCTGGTCTGCCGCAGCGCCTTCTTGCGCAGGCCGGTACAGTCATTATCGCAACTGATGGAAGGTATGGCCTCAAGAGCTTGGCTACTCAGTCGGGAGCAGAGGCACTCGTCGTCAAACGGCGCATGACATCGATAGTACTACTATCAACACCGGGGAAATCCTTTTTCATGTTGCAGGCCGGAGAACCCTCGGTTGTGTAGGATGTGGTTGGAATGGAGCAGGACGCAAATCAGGGAAAGGGCCCGACCTACAGCAAGGAACAGGCAATATACATGCTTGAGTTCATTGGTCGCGTTAGGCGAGTGTTGATTGGCTCCGTATTTGCCGTAGTCGCGCTTGTTTTTCTGCTGGTATTTCAGCCGATGCAAGCTGAACTCAGGAAGAGCCTGACAGACGGTTTTGCACAAATGTCTCGTGCGAATCATTACGTCATTGAGAATGCTGTTGAGAGACGTATTGAAGGTGCCGAGAGTCTATCAAGCAGAACGATAATCAAGAATGCCATACGCGAATACAAGAGCGGAAAGATGAGTCTGGAAGAACTCAAAACGTATACACAACCCAAATACGAGGATGGAGCCAGGGCGATTGACCAAGTCTGTCTGGCACATCGTGTTGTGGATGATGAAACGGTCGCATTGTACCAAGTTGGAGAGCTATGCCCTGACATATCGTGCGCAGACATTGGCGCCGGACAGGGTTCAGAGTTCATGCCAAGAATCATCACCAAGGGTGAGCGAGCATATGCTGCGATGAATGCTCCAATCATAATAGAAAACGCGACCGTAGGCCATGACTTCGTGGTCTATGACATGACAGAGCAGATCAAAGCGCTATCCACTATTTCCACATTTTCCTACACGTCAAAGGGGAACTCAGGAGTTTGGAATCAAGTCGTAATGCCTTCAAAGAGATAAACGACATCTACGGACATGCAACCGGCGACAAGGTGCTCCAACAGATTGCATCAACGGTTTCTGCTTCGATCAGGCAAGGCGACTTGCTAGCCAGGTACGGCGGAGATGAGTTTGTTCTGGTTCTCGCCGATATCGGCACCAAAGATGCGCAGAGTTTGCTCGCAAGAGTTGGGGATCAACTGATACTGCCATCGGCCGGGCAAGACCCCATTCACATCGGGATCTCCTATGGAATGAGCTTGTTGGCCGGCAATGACGATCTTGGGGATAAGCTGAAGCAGGCAGATGGTGAAATGTATGAAGCAAAAAGAGCAAAGAAAAGCAAGTAGCTCAGAATCCCTTGCAGACCGGCCGCATGTCACTGACGGCAAGCGCAAGAACGATTACTCATCAGCCTGGGCATGGGGCACCCGATAGCGGCCTTGACGTCCCTATCAATGTAGAGAAGATGACCGAGTGGGCGACTTGAACGCAGCCGCGTCGTACTGGGTTGACATCGCTGATAAGGAGCTGTCAGAATGGATAAAGAGTCAGCTCATCTTCATCAGCACAGACAGCTGGATCTCTAGGCGGTCAAGTCAATACTCTGACGGGTTACTGGCAACACCCACACCGAGCATGGCCGTGCCGCAAATAGGAGGCTGGCATGAGGCTTTTCGGTCACGCCCATCAGGATTGGACCTATGAACTTATACTTCTGGATGCAGACGGCACTCTCTTCGACTACGACAGGGCTGAGAAGTGCGCCATTGAGACCACGTTCCATGACTTCGGCCTAGACTTCTCTGATCAGACTCTCGCGAGATATCGATCAGTGAATGATGCGCTCTGGAAAGAGCTTGAGAGGGGAAATATCACCTCTGCGGACCTACGCGTTGAGCGTTTTCGCCGTCTGCTTGCCGAGATTCCCGGGGCGGAGCGCGAGGGCAGTTCCTCTTTTGATGTTGAGGCTCTGAGCCGGTGTTACCTGCGTCACCTGGCTGGAGGTTCCTATCTGATAGAGGGGGCCGAGGACATCTGCAGGTACATGGCCGAAAGGTGCGACCTCGCCATCTTGACCAATGGAATTGCTGAGGTTCAGCGCTCGCGGCTCAGCAAGTCCGTGCTGCGTGACATAATACCGCACATCATCATTTCCGAAGAGGTTGGACTCAGCAAACCCGATCCGAGGATCTTTGAATACGCCATGGATGTGTTGGGGCGCCCCAGACGCGACGCCGTCCTGATGGTGGGCGATTCTTTGAGTTCAGATATCCGTGGCGGCGTCAACGCCGGAATCCACACTTGCTGGTACAATCCTCATGGTGCGACTTGTGGCCAGGATCTTGTTCCAACGTATGAGATCCGAGCGCTTGAGGAGCTTCGCCTGCTTCTCTAGAACTCGGCTATGCGATGGTTCATGCCGCTTGCCTGCCAGAGGCGCGCGGGCAATGCGAGGCTCTGGGAGAGGATAAAGTCACTGTACAAAGTCCCCGCCTGCCGCTCGACGGCCGGCGGGGACTTCCGAGTTGTTGATGCGCTCGGTGTGATGGTTACTTCGCGCTGCTGTTCAGGATCGTGATTCTACCTTCCAGCTTGGGGTTGACGATGCCCAGGCTGCGCACGTATTCAGTGAGAGCATCTCGCAGGTAGAGCTTGGTGTCCAGCACTATCTTGCAGCTTTTGAGCATGGTGTAGTGGTCGCCGCCGCCTGTGAGGAAGTCGTTGGCCACCACGTGGTATACCTTGTCAAGCTCGATGGGCTTGCCGTCTATGGTGACCGACACGATTCTCGAGCCCGGTTCATGGGCGGCGTCGAAGGTGTAGTCCACACCTGATACCTGCAGGAACTGGCCTGCCGCCGAGGGGTACGGCGCTACGCCGTTTTCCAGGGCGTCCCACACTGTGCGGCCGGTGGCCTCGATCACTACCACCCTGTTGTCGAAGGGCAGTACGGTGTAGGCATCCTTCAGGGTGATTATGCCTTCTTTGATCGAAGCCCTGATACCGCCGCCGTTCTGTAGCGCGATGTCGGCGCCTGTGATGTGCCTCAGGGCATCGGCAACCAGGTTGCCCAGGTTCGATTCCTTTAGGCGCACTGTGGCGCGCTCGCCGTCCAGGAACACGCCAGTGCTCCCTATGGGCTGCGCCATCTTGGCGTTGAGCTCAGTCGCGTAACCTGCGATCAGGCTAGATATTGACTCGTCTTCGGGCAAATTCTCTGTAATGAACACGTGACCGAAGTTGAACCCGATCATCTTGTTCCCCAGGAAGTTTATGTTGAGTACACCTACAGCTTCGCTATGCTTACCGGGTGAAATCAGCCAGGTGTCGCTGATGAGCTGGGGGAAGGCTACAACATCGTTGCCGCCGCCCATCTCGAAATCGATGCCGGGGACTCGCTCCGGGAGAACATAGTTGTCGCCATGGAGGTGAGAGAGGGCGATCACAACGTCCACCTTGTCCCGCATAGACTCGACTTCTTCGGCTGCGGCCTCGAAGTGGTTCTTGTATGTAATTCCCCTCACGTTATTGGGGTGAGTGTACACTGCGCTTCTGTCGTCGGTGAGGCCGATGATGCCGAAACTCCGGCCTGCTGCAGTCACTACGATGCTGGGAATCAGGTATTCGGGGCGATGCCCCTCGTAATAGGTGTTGGCCGACAGGAATGGGAAAGTCGCAAGGTCTGCGTTGCGCTTCATCACGTTCTGGGGGAAGTCGAAGTCGTGGTTGCCTATGGCCATAGCATTGTAGCCCATGTAGTTCATGACCTCTATGACTGGTCTGCCCTCGAAAAGGTTTGCCACGTTGGTGTTGTACGGCGCATCGCCCACATCCAGCAGGATGACGTCGGGATTGCCCGCCTTGAGATCCCTTACGAATCTAGCCATTCTGGACATTCCGCCGATGGCATACTTGGATGTGCCAGGCGTGTAGGGCTCGAGGTGGCCATGGATATCCGCAGTGACGAGGACTGTGACCGTAGCGAATTCGCCCCTGCCCGCAATCTTCTCTACCAGCTCAGCAGCTTGCATTCGGCTTATGGGGCGGTCACTCCAGTCGGCAGCGTCTATGGCGAAAGCCGCCTTGAGCTGGGCGTTGCGGTCGATGCCCGGGTCAACGCCGAACACGATGCGTCCCAGGGCCTCAACGAATGTGGCACCCGCCATGGGCTCATCGGGCCTGAAACGCCCATCTCCCTGGTCGATAGCACGCACCTTGTATAGACCTTCAATGAACTCTACAGCGCCGTGGTGGGCGATGTCAGTTGCCGAAGGCACCGCAAATCCCTCGTCAATGACGCCGAGAGTATCGGTATAGACGAACTTCTTCTGCACCGGGTCGGGCAATATCAGGGGCTTGATAGTTGACAGACGAAAGGCGCGGACCAGAAGCTCTGCGGCCTCCGCCCCGGTGATCGGGTCCTGCGGGCGGGCTGAAGTCAGGTCTGCTACTGTGGCGGCCGCCGGCGGGTTGGCCATGGTGAGCTGAGAGGCTCCCACGGTTCTGAATGAGAGTGCGAGTGATAGGACGAGCGCCAGCAAGACATATGGGGTCAGACTGCGTCTTCTTGGCATAAACGAACCTCCTCATCAGATACTGTCACTTGAGCACAATTAGTCGGGTGCTGTCGTGGGCTCTGGATACTCCACGCCGAATAGCTCTACTGTGGCCTCCTTCATCCTCTGGGGAGCGAGCGGCTTGTCATTCCGATCGCGGGCGACTTGAGCGATGCGCTCCACTTCTTCGTAGCCTGACACGACCTTGCCAAAGGCGGCGTAACTGCCGTCGAGGTGCGGCGATGTGCCCGTCATGATGAAGAACTGCGAGCCCGCTGAGTCGGGATGCTGCGAGCGCGCCATGGAGAGCACCCCAGGCGTGTGCTTGAGGTCGTTCCTGAATCCGTTGCCGGCGAATTCACCCGCGATTGTGTAGCCGGGCCCTCCGATGCCGATCCCCTTTGGGCATCCGCCCTGGATCATGAAGCCTGGAATCACGCGATGGAAGGTCAGCCCGTCATAGAAACCCTTTTTGATGAGGCTGATGAAGCTGTTGACCGTGTTCGGGGCAACTTCTGGATATAGCTCTGCCTGTATTGTCGCGCCATTGTCGAGCTCGATGGTGACCAGCGGCAGATGGGTGTCCTGCATGTATTCGCCTCCAATAGGTCTGCTGAAGAATCAGTCGTCAATTCGCATAGACCCATGATAGCACATGATGGCAGTTGAGGCCCCGGGAAGGCGGGAAACAAGGAAAGAAGGTCCCTGGCACCCCTAAGCTCATTTTCCGCAGTAGAAAAGACTGAATCTTCGGATAATAGTCAGAATATTCCGAGAAGGTACGTACCGAACTCATGTCGAACATAGCATCGATGTAAACGCGAGGGGTTGGTCGGCATGGCGCTCAGAAACCCCAAAAAGCAGCACTGCGGAACCTTCAACCCGTATCCATCGGGCGTTTTCACGAGGTACCAGTCGAAGGTCATCGGAAACCTCTTTCTTCTGAAACCTCTCTTGACCTTGCTCGGCCTCGAGGACATCGTGGACAGCGTTTGCCCTCCTGCCTCCAATAGGGCAAACGTATCGGTAGGCGAGGTCTGCAAGATCCTCGTCCTGAATAGGCTGAATTCTCCCATGCCGCTGTACAAAGTCGAAGATTGGGCGGATCACGTATCCGCCATTGACCTCTTCGGAGTACCTCCCTACCTGCTAAACGACGACAAACTAGGGCGTTGCCTGGAACTGCTCGCCGCATACTCCGACGATGTAGAAGCGTTGCTCTGCCTCAAGCTCATACGCGATTTCGGGGTCTCGCCCGAGCTTGTGATATGGGATAGCACATCGTTCTACTTCGAAGGCGCGTACGACGACTCCGAATTGGTAATGTTCGGATATGCTGTGGAAGGAAGGACCGATGCCAAGCGCGTTCGCATCGGCATGTGCATCGACGCCGGCACCGGCATACCTCTTACTAGCAGCCGAGAACCCGGCAAGAAGCCCGATTCCGAGCTCGTCGTCGATAATCTTGAGACCTTGAAAGCCGCGCTCAGCAAGGCGGGTCGCGCCGACTATGTTGTGGTAGCGGATAGGGCCCCCGCAAGCGTGAAGAACGTGTTCCTGCTGGATTCAAAGGGCACGAAGTTCGTGGCCCCGGCCGCCGACGACGACTGCTACGCTCGGCTGATTCTCGGGACGAGCGACGACGAGTTCCAGGAAGCGGACTACAGGTCCAAGGACGGCGAGCCCTTCTTCATCGCTGAACGGGGCATCTGCCTCTATCGAAAGCTTGACGGTGGCCGGTACGAGTCCGGCTGGTTTCGTGCAATCGTCGTCAAGAGCCCAAGCAAGCTCAAAGTAGACGAGATGAAACGAGCCAAAGAGATTGAAACCATCGACGCCTGGCTGCGCGATGTTCGCGATAACAAGATAAACAAGCGCCGCTACAAGAGATTCGATTACGTAGACAAGCGGATAGACGCTTTCTTCAGCGGTCCCTTGTGCAAATGCCGGAAGATCTATAACCCCAGGGTAACAGGCGACGACGGCCGTCTCGCCTTTACTTGGTCCGTGGACGAAGAGGCCCTACAAAGGCTCATCGCGCCCAGCGGCAAGTACGTGGTGGTCTCAAACCAAAGAGATCCGGCCGTGAGCGCCGCCGACATATTCCTCACTTCCAGGAGACGAAGCCATATCGAAACGCGCATGAGGTATCTCAAGAGCCAGCTCAAAGTGAGACCCGTGTTTCTCGAATCGGATATGCGGATAAGGGGACTCGCGTTCGTCACGAACCTTGCTCTTGTCGTCTATTGCCTTCTCGATCACATGCTGAAGAAGGCCGGCATAGACGAATCCGTCCGCGAACTGTTCCTCGATTTCGACCAGATCGCCCTGACCAAGGCCAAATTGCCCAACGGCGCCGAGGTAAGCCACGTGGAAAACGCCTTGCCTTTTCACTATCGCATCCTCGATAGACTCGGCCTGCTGATCGGAGAGTATCGCCCTCCTCAGGCCTAACCGCGTTCCATCCCTTCCATCCCGTAGTTCCTAATTCGATGGGCCCCTACTGCGGAAAATGAGCTAAGTAGCTCTCAACAAGTCTTT
>DHON01000040.1:381-16916 GCA_002409965.1 Firmicutes bacterium UBA5389 | reverse complement strand
GTGCGCCGAACACGCTCTTCTTCTAGTTCGTGCCGGGCGTTGGAACTCGCGACCGCTTGCCGCGGGGCTTCCACGCCAATGCATGGCGCAAGGACTTACGGGGAGCTACTTAGATTACGTCTATGGAGCGGCCGCGATCTCGGGAAGCAGGAAGGCGGGGGTGGGCTCGCCGACCGCAACGCGGAGCAAGTTCCTCCCACACACGAGCCGCAGCTACGAGCGGCGGGCCGCGGCGCCTCTCTTCGCGCCGGCGGCCCGCGCGGAGCGCAAGCCCCCATACTACGCGATTTCGGGCACCAGGGCGAGCATTACGTAGACCGCCTGGGTCAAGTTACCTGTGCGTTGCCCACATCCATGGAACTGGCTGGGGGGGAAGGCTAGATCATCCTGAACGTCGACCGGTTGCCGCTGAACTGGAGAGCATCGATGCCGTGCCATGTGGTCTGATCCATACTGCAGGCGAACAACCAGGCAGTTAGCGCTTGGCTCTTGAGACTTGCTCTGCCTGCAGAGTCCCATTCGTCTGCCGAAGCGACATGGTGCAGCACACCGAGATCGACGGCCGCGGACTGGGAACGATTCTCGGCTATGTGGGTAACGCATAGCTTGGAGCTCTTCGACCACGCCCGCGATCATCGGTGATTTCCTCTCGGCTGTGCGAGGCCAGCTATGGACTGGCTCGGCCGCGTGAACTGGATCGGCAGACGCAGGGGGCGCTTCAACTCTGCCGACCGCATAAACCCAGGGCCCCTCTACCACGTCAGAAACGCCCGCAGTCTGCTGTACCGTTTCCGGTATTGGCTGCGCCCGTTTCACGGCGTAGCCACGAAATACCTGCTCCGATACTTCTCCTGGTACCTGAGGATGGTTGCTCTGAGCCACATTGGCCTTCAGGCCGCGGCGAAACTGCTCTTCTTCGAAGCTTTGGAAGCATACTCCCTGCCCAGGCCGGGGAATCGCCCGGCAGGGATGCTGGCTGTAGTGAACATCGGTCCGGTACACTATACTGAGTACCGACGGAACCACAAGACGAGGAGGCGGAGACCAATGGGACAGCGGTTTCTGAAAGGGGCATCCATCCTGGCGCTGGTATGGGGCGCGTGGTGGACGTTCGGCTGTTTGTCGTCACGTCTGTTGTCGATCACCGCCTTGCTTCTCGGCCTGCCTCCGCTGGCGTCCGGAGTTGTGTTTATCAGAGCCGGGTTGAACGCCAACCGGTGAAGCGCCGCCAACACTTGAGAGTGACCAGAAGCTCATACGGTGTGTGCATGTCGTATTCTTTCGACACTGCATCGTGATGACGATGTAGTATCTTTGTTCGCGCTCTACCGATACCGTGGCATGCATCACGTCATCCAGCCCGTGACTGCCGGAGCTGAGTCGACGTTCCTTGGAGTCCAGGACAGTCATCTCGGCATTGCCGGGTCGCGTGCACGTGATCTGCGCCGAACCAGTCGGCATCGTCATTCGGCTCGCTCCAATCGGCACCCCCCGACTTCGCGCCTATCGTCATCGTGTAGGGTTCTCATAGGCTGTGTTCTGTGTCAGTGTACCCCTTCATGAGTACGTATCTAGCTCAAATGTATGCGCAAATGAAGACGCAAGAAGGATAATCGGATTCGATGCAGAACATATGTAGCGCAAATACGCGCAAATCAACTGCGCAATTGCGCGCCTGCAGGTAGCGCTGCGGCCCTTGCGGCGTTCGTTGGAAGCATGGCAGTTTCGAAATATGCAGTATCGATGGAGGTCTGGAAATGGTGCAACTCGAGCGTCTCTCCGGTCAGCCCATTCTGCGTCCCCTGCCCGAGCATGGGTGGGAGCGGTCGGCGGTGTTCAACTGCGCCGCTATCCGTGCGGACGGGGTATTCCATCTCATCTACCGGGCTTGCGACTTGCCAAGCCATGATAGATTCGGCGAATATGTATCGTCCATGGGACACGCAGTCAGCCTCGATGGAGTGAGTTTCGTGAGGCATGACAGGCCGGTGTTTGCCGGCGAGGGCGAGCAAGAGCGGCGCGGGGTTGAGGATCCACGTATTGTGCAGGTGAATGGCGAGGCCGAGTTCTACATGATGTATACGGCGTACGGCGCGCGCTTCGACGGCGATCACCGAATATCCATGGCGAGCTCGAAGGACCTCGTGAACTGGTCGCGCCATGGCGTGGCGCTAGATGAGCCCAACAAGGACGCATCGCTCTTTCCGGCCAAGATCGGTGGGCGCTATGCCATGTTCCACCGCAGATGGCCGCATATCTGGATGGCCTTCTCCGACGACTTGGTGAACTGGACGGATCACACAATCGTGATGAGAACCGTGCCGAACTCATGGGAGTCCGAGCGCATCGGCATTGCCGGTCCGCCCTTCAGAACAGCGGACGGCTGGGCTTTGATATACCACGGCGTGGATGCGTCCAACGCGTACAGGCTGGGCTGGGCTCTCCTTGACCCGGCCGATCCCACAAAGGTCGTCTACCGCCAGAACGAGCCGATTCTGCAGCCGGAGCTCGAGTGGGAGCGGGTGGGCTGGGTGCCCAACGTGGTGTTCAGCTGTGGGCAAGTGGTGAGCGATGGCATTGTGTATGTGTACTATGGCGCGGCCGACACTTCGATCGGAGTCGCCGCGGCGGGTCTTGCGGATTTCGTTCCGAGGAGCGTGAAATAGAGCAAAACGATGCGCAAAGACATGAGCAAACCGCAGAATCGCGGCGTCGCGGAATTGCGAGATTGTGGGTGACGGCAGGGAATGGGTGTAACGATTGAAGACGTGGCGAGAAGAGCGGGCGTATCTGTGTCGACTGTATCGAGGGCGCTCAACAGGAAAGGCCGGATCAGCGAACAGACGAGGCAGCGCGTTTTTGACATTGCCCGGGAGCTTGAGTATCCGACGACTCCAATCCAGGCGACCCCTAGGCGGCGGAGCAACACTATCGGTATCATGTTCAACAGGCACCTGCGATCGCTGGTATCCGATCCGTTCTATGGCCTTGTCATGGTGGGCGTCGAGGAAAGCCTTCGGCAAGATGGATACCATGTGTTGTTCTCGACCCTCGGCGAGCGCGACGAGGACATGGCGGCGATATGCGGATTTGCGTCCGAGCGGCGTGTGGACGGCCTAATACTCGCCGGGTGCGACGTAGACCGCGAGTACATCGACCGCATAGTATCGCTGGAAATTCCCCTCGTGCTCGTGGACAACAACATCATCTCTCCCAAAGTGCCGTGCGTGATGACTGACAACATCACAGGAGCGCGCGAGGCGGTCGATCACCTGATAGACCTGGGCCACGAGGATATCGCCTTCGTGTCGGGCCCCATGACCCACAGTTCACTGTACGAGAGGCACCAAGGTTACCGGCAGGCCCTGGAAGCGCGCGGGCTGCCGGTTCGGCAGGAGCTGTCGGTCATCTATGAAGATGTCTTGGACTTCAGCGTAGAGGGGGGATTCGCGGCAGCGATGCGCCTGATGAACAGGTCCAAGAAACCGACCGCCATCTTCGCTGCCAACGACTCGCTGGCCCTTGGGGTCATGAAGGCCATGCCCGGTCTCGGGCTTGCTGTTCCCGGGGATGTGTCGGTCGTGGGGTTCGATGATGTGGAGGCGGCCACTCACACTAGCCCTCCGCTGACCACTGTACGAGTCGACAAGACGGATCTTGGCCGCCATGCGGCGAGGCTGCTTTCAGAGCTGATAGACGGCGGCTCGGAGTGCGTTCCATACAAGATATCGGTCTGCACCGAGCTGATCGTGCGTGGCTCCACCGGGCCGAGGCCCACAGAGTGATTACGCGCCGGAGGTGATACATGTGCCGGAAATCGCGGGGGTTGGGCCCGCCCGAGCGCGGCGGCCGTTCTTTGGGCGGCTCGCGGAGCAATACCGGACGAGCAACAAGGTGGGATACGTAATGGTGCTGCCCTATATAGCCCACTTTCTGCTCTTCACGGCATACCCGCTGGTATTCGCGCTAATTCTGGTGTTCAACAGATGGGACATCGTGACCCCTATGGAGTTTATCGGCCTCAGGAACATCCAAAGATTGTTTCGAGACGCGACATTCTGGACCGCAGTCGTCAACACACTCAAGTTTCTGTGCTGCCATATTCCGCTGCAGATCGTCCTGTCTCTCCTGATTGCGGTCATCCTCAACGGTCCTATCAAGTTCAGGTCGTTTTTCCGGGGAGCGTTTTTCCTGCCGTTCGTTATATCCGGAGCGGTTGTCACGATTCTGTGGCAGCAGCTCTACTCCACCGATGCCGGCATACTCAATCTGATACTCACTCGGATCGGAATGCAGCCGGTGCCGTGGCTTACCGATCCGGCCTGGGCCATCTACTCAATCGCCATAATGGCTACCTGGAAGAACATGGGATTCTACATTGTCCTGTTCCTGGCCGGGTTGCAGAATGTGCCGCCCGAGCTGTATGAGGCGGCAAGCATCGACGGCGCCAATAGGACTCAGCAGTTCTGGGGGATCACGCTTCCCCTATTGCAGCCGGTGATGCTGCTAGTTGTGATACTCTCTACCATCGGCGGGTTCAGTCTCTTCATTGAGCCCTTCGTGATGACCGGCGGCGGCCCGGCGGAGAGTACTCTGTCGGTGGTGCTCTACCTCTACAAGCAGGCGTTTCAGTTCCTCAGGATGGGCTATGCGGCTACGATAGGATTTGCCTTGGCCATCATGATATTCATCGTCACGTTCATCCAACGCAGGTTGCTTGACACCGATCAGCCGGTGTGACGAGGCGGGGGGGGGTGCAATGAATGCGGAATCTGACAAAAGCGCTGGGCTACATACTGCTGACCATCGCCGCTCTCACCTTCATCTATCCGTTCCTGTGGATGGCCTCGGCATCGCTCAAGCCTGAGAATGAGATTGGAACTCTGGCGCTCATATCCAGGAACTTCTCCCTGCGTGGGTACAGCGCAGTCTTTAAGCAGATACCCATAGGGAGGGCCCTGTTCAACTCCGGGTTTGTGTCGATTACCTCAACTGCGTCGGTGCTGGTGCTCAGCTCGATGGTGGGCTATGCCCTGGCTAGGCTGCGGTTTGTGGGCCGCGACTCCATATTCAACCTGGTGCTGCTTACGATGATGATCCCGGGCCAACTGCTCCTGATACCCATGTACATCCTGGTAGTCAGGCTTGGATGGACCGACAGCTACCGCGCCCTGATCATCCCGGCGCTGATAAGCAACATGGGGATCATCGTGTTCAGGCAGTTCTTCAAGTCGCTTCCTCAAGACCTAGTCGACGCGGCCAGAATCGACGGCTGCTCTGACTATCGGATTCTGTTCCAGATATTCTGGCCGCTCTCGAAGCCCGTGCTGATCACTGTGGGCATCATCACGTTCATCGGTTCATGGAATGAGGTGCTCTGGCCGCTCATTGTCATCAGGAGATGGAGCATGATGACGATGCCCCAGATGGTTACCTTGTTCCACGTGGGCGGGCTTGCGGGCGCGCAGGTAGCGGCGGAAATGGCCGCTGCCATGATGCTGGCTCTCCCGGTTATCGTCGCGTACCTCTTCTTCCAGCGCTACTTCATCGAAAGCCTGGCTCTGTCGGGCATCAAGGGTTAGAACGCATGGAGAGGGCGGCGCGGCGCAGGCGAGTCGCCTCCGCAGATCGGCTGCGAACTGGCGAGATCCCAAGGACAAAAGACTACCGGAGGGATGGAAGAATGCGAATCAACTTCAGGTCGACGATGGTTGCGCTTCTAGCTGTCACGCTGGCGTGCGTGTTGTCGGTTGGAGCGATGGGCGCGAAGGCCCCTGTTACGCTGTCTTTCTGGCCATCGTCCAACCCGCAGGAGATCGAGTTTGCCAAGATCATCGTGAAAGCGTGGAACGATGCCCACCCCGACATTCAGGTGAAGATGGAGCCTCTTCCGGCATCGAGGTCCACCGAGGAAGTGCTGCTCGCGGCCATAGCGGCGGGCACGACTCCCGACATCTGCGCCAACATCTACCCGGGCGCGATATCCCAGTATATCGCGGGCAAGGGGCTGTATCCTCACGACACCCTGCCTGGGTTCTACGACTTCATCTACGCCCGCACTCCCAAAGACGTGGTCGATGCTTTCACCTACAAGGATGGACACGTGTATCAGATCCCCTGGAAGGGTAACCCCATAATGCTCGCATACAACGTCAAGCTGCTTCGGGCCAACGGGATCGACCCGAAGTCGCTCGCGACTTACAGCGGGTTTCTGGCGGCTGCCGAAAGAATGGTGAAGGACCTGGACGGGGATGGGCGCCCAGACCAGTGGCTGTATGCGCCCACGGTCGATGTCACTTGGTGGCAGCGGCTGTTCGACTTCTACACGCTCTACATCGGTGCGAGCGGCGGCAAGACCCTGCTTAGCGGGGGTAAGGTGGACTTCGAGAACGATGCAGCCGAGCAGGTGTTCGCGTTCCTGCAGACGATCTTCAAGAAGGGCCTGTGCCCAAAGGGCGCGATGATAGGAGACGCATTCCTAAGCGGCAAGATCGGTTCCACCATCACCGGCCCATGGTCGGTCCCTTACTATGATCAGAACGCGCCGGAGGGCTTCGAGTACGACTTCGTCCCGATCCCTGTACCCGACGGTGTGCAGGGACCGGTGATCACTTTCGGCGACCCCAAGAACATAGGCATTTTCGCCAACAGCAAGCATCCGCTGGAGGCATGGGAGTTCGTGAAGTTCATCATGTCTCGCGAGAACGATCTGCTGTGGCTAAAGATCACGAGCCAACCGCCGTACCGTCGCGGCATCGCGAAAGACCCGCTGTTTGTGGGCTATTTTGAGAAGAACCCCATGATGGCCACGTTCGTGGAACAGGGCGTGTACACTCGCGGGGTGGACGACAGCAAGTACCTGATCGAGATATTCGACACCATTTCCAAGCAGTACGACCTCTGCTGCGTGCAGGGAAGGAAGGCGCCCAAGGCGGCGGTGCGCGATGCCGCGCAGGCGGTGCGCGACATCCTCGCAGGGTGGTAGGAGTCGGAGTGACGATGAACAGATCGCGTTTTGCGGCGACATTCCGAACCGTGGCTCTCGCGATTCTGGCCCTAGCGGCGAGTCTGCTCTTTGCGGGCTCGCCGCCTGGGGCGGCCTGCTGGGCAGCTGCTGGGGCGCGAGGCCAAGTACAGCTCGACTTTTGGTGTTCGTCCAACCCGTATGAGATCGAGTTTGCACGAGCGGTTGTGGAGAAGTGGAACCGGACGAGGTCCGACATCCGGGTGAAGCTGCAGCCGCTGCCTGCGTCCAGATCCACAGAGGAGGCGTTGCTCGCGGCGATCGCTGCACGTACTACGCCGGATGTGTGCGCCAACATCTATCCCGGCGTTGTGACGCAGTTCGTCGCGGCGGGTGGGCTGTACCGCATGGACAGCTTCCCGGATTTCGTCAGCTTCATGCGGCGGCGTCTGCCGGACGGGATCTTGGAGCAGTACAGGTCGTCCAACGGCCACTACTACCAAGCGCCATGGAAGTCCAACCCCTTGATGCTGGCCTACAACGCAGGAATGCTGCGGGCCGCAGGCGTCGACCCTGCATCGTTGGCCAGCTACAGCGGCTTTCTGGCGGCGGCCGCGAAGCTAACGTGCGATACCAACCGCGATGGCAGGACGGATCAGTGGATGATCTACCTGAACATAGAGCCCATATGGTGGCAGAGGTTCTTCGACTTCTACACGCTGTATGCAGCGGCGAGCGGTGGTCGGACGCTGATTGAGAATAACAGAGCCGCGTTCAACAATGCCGCCGGAGTTGGAGCGATGCAATTCCTGTCCGACCTGTTTCGGCTGGGTTACGCTCCCAAGTCGGCCTTTCCGGGCGATGTGTTCCTGCAGCAGAAGGTGGCGACTGTCATAACAGGGCCGTTTGCGGTCCCCTTCTACGAGTCGATGAAGCCCAAGGAGTTCGAATACGACTTCGTTCCGATGCCGATGCCTGACAGCCTCCGCGGCAGCGAGGTATGGACTTACGGCGACCCCAAGAACATCGGCATTTTCGCGACGAGCAAGCACCCGAAAGAAGCATGGGAGTTCGTGAAGTTTATCCTGAGTGAGGAGAACGATGCCCTCTTCTTGGAGATGACGAGCCAGATACCGTACCGCCGCGACCTCGAGTCATCGCCTGCCTTCGCGTCCGCGGTTCAAAAGCTGCCGATGCTCGCGCGGTTCGTCCGACAGGCCCGCTTCACGTGCGGCGCCGATAATGTTCGGCCGCTTGTGGAGGTGTACGATGCCATCGCTCAGGAGTACCAGTATTGCGCGGTGCTCGGCCGGGAATCGGCGACTTCCGCCATGGAGATCGCCGAGGAGAAGGTCAACGAGATACTGAGCGACTACTGAGCAGAGAGTTGGAGGATCGACAATGCGTATCATGGGAAATGCACGCGCGCTCCGGTTGATCATACGGATCGTTCTCGTGGCCACGGCCATCGTCGTGTATGGCGTATCTGCCCAGGCGGTCGGGGATATGATCAACCTGTCTCATCTGGACCATCTCAGAGACGAGATTAGTCTTTCAGACGGAACCATCGTCCCCATATGGTGGGTATACTGCGAGCCCACCGTGAGCGGCGACAGAAGCTCCAAATACAAGTACGTCGAGGCTGCCAGCGAGGGTGTGAGCTGCGTGGATGACGTTGCCCGAGCCGCGCTGGCATACCTTGCAGACTACGAGCGCACCGGCGCCCCGCACGACCTCGACATGGCCCGGGACGCGTTCAGCTTCATCGAGTACATGCGGACGCCTGAAGGGCATTTCTACAACTTCGTCCTGGAAAGCGGCGCTCGCAACCTCAAGGGATCCACCAGCGAGAAAGGCGTCAACTGGTGGACGGCCCGGGCCATGTGGGCCTTAGCCCGCGGGGTGCGTGTATTTGGCCAGGCCGAGCCGGATTCGGGCTATGCCGAACACCTCGAGGCGTTGATTGAGCCGTCGCTCGAGGCGGTGCACGCTTTCCTCACCGATGGAGACCCCGCCCTGTTCGGGCAGTACAAGACTCTACACGGCACGACCATCCCCGTCTGGCTCGTGGGAGATGGCGCGGACGCGTCAGGGGTTGTGGTAATGGCCCTGTGCGAGCTGTATCAGGCGCGACCGGACCCGAAGGTAGCGGAGATGATACGGATGTTCGCCGATGGAATCGCCCAATTTCAGATGGGCGCGCCCGACGAGTTCCCGTTCGGAGCGCACATGCCGTGGGGAGGGTCGATCAGCCACTGGCACGGGTGGGGCTACCACCAGATTCGCGCGCTGGCCATGGCCGGCAGGGTCCTCGGCGAGCAGGAGTGGGTGCAGTCGGCGGAGCGCGCCGCGAACGGCTTCGTCACTCACATGCTTGCCTCCATCGGCCTGTTCGCCCACATGGGGCCGGCGCCTCTCGCCTATGTCCAGCTCTCCTACGGCTGTCAGACCGTCACCACCGGCCTTCTGGAGCTGTACCGCGCCACAGGCCGCGAGATCTATGCGAGGCTGGCAGGCATATCCGGCTCGTGGTTTCTGGGCAACAACGTGACCGGGCATCCCATGTACGATGCCGCAACCGGCCGCGGTTGGGACGGCATTGATCCGCCCGGGCCGGAGCGCGGCATCGGCGTGAGCTTCAACGCGGGCGCCGAGTCCACCATCGAGGCGGTGACGACTCTAGTTGAGCTTGCGGGCGTGCCCAAGGCGTGCGAATACATGAACCTGGCCACACGGGCGAGGTATCCTTTCAGAGTCGTGGAAGCAGAGTCGTTCGACAAACCCGCATCGGGCAGGCCTCGCAAGATGTGGGCCAGCTGGACGGGGGAGGGCATCCCCAGCGGCGAGTTCTACGTTACGGCCAGGTCCGGCGACAGTTTCAAGCTGAGCTTCTCGATTCCTGAGGACGATGAGTTCATCCCCTATATCGTCTACGAGCGGCAGTCCGTGGCCCCGGGGCAGGTGGGACTGGCCATAACGATAGACGATGGCGAGCCCATCATCGTGGACGCCAGCGGGTCGCCCGACACCAAGTACTTCGTCATGGACAAGCTCACCGGCCCGATCAGACTGTCTGCCGGGCGGCACAACGTTACTGTGAAGTTCGCCGGCGCGAGCCGGAGTCTCAACGCGTCCATCGACGCCTTGGTGCTCCAGCCTTTGGTGGAGTGGAGGCATATGACCGGGCCCGACTACCAGAATGTCCTCCTCGCCAGAAGCTTCGCCGGGCAGGCTCTGACCCGTTCGATCCAGGTGGACATCAGGAAGACGGGGCCGGCGACCCAGATCCAGTTTCAGGTGGGCTGCTATGACGCCCAGGGCGAGCTTGTACGAGACGAGAGACTGACCAGCCCGGCGGCATCGGGTGCGGAGACGGTCGTGCTGGATCTGCCGATGGAGCCTTTCGGCTACACATTGGTGGAGTGGAGATAAGATCGTGAACTGGCATGAGGATCGAGGACTTATGAAATGCAGCGACAAGTGAGACAAGAGCGACAAGGAGGAGAATTCGAGATGAGAACCAAGAACAAGGGCCTTCTGGCGGCGCTGACAGTGGCGGCGATGGTGATCGCCATGGCGGCCGGGGCGTCTGCCGCCACCAAGTCGGCGGTGGTCGATGTTAAGTCGATTACGGGTGTTCCTGTCCCTGTGTCCTTCACAATGGATCAGATCCGAGAGGCTATCGGAACGGACTTCGCGGCCAACTGGGATTCGCTCAGGGTCGAGGATGCGGCAGGCAACCCCATCCCGTTCCAGCTGGACGATGTGGATCTGACCGGCGGCGTATCCCGCGCCGACGAACTCGCGTTTCTGGCCGCAGGGCCGGTGAAAATCATCGTCTCGGACGAGGCGCCTGAGTCGAAGCCGTCTTTCGACGCGGCCTTCGAAGTGGAGCCGGCGGAGAAGGGCGGGTTCGTCGTCCGCGCTCTGGATGGACTGCTCACCGCGAACGTGAGCCAGTACGCTACCGTGGATCTGGTCAGCTACAAGGGCGTGGAACACAAGTACGCCCGCGATGTCGGCATGATCAGGTATGCGGGTTTCCCCTACAGCACCTACTGGTACGACGAGAATCTCGACCGTCACGAGGAGAAGACTACTTTCGAGGAGCCTGTCAGAGTAGTCAAGTCCGGCGCGCTGCCGGCAGGCCCCGTCCGCGCCACGGTGGTGGCCCAGACGGCGTCCGATCTCTTTCCGGGGCTGCGCCAATCGATAGTCGTCTCCATATACAAGACCGGCGAGGTTAGGGTGAACAACCGCCTCGTTACGGCGGGTTACTCCGACCTAACCAAGCTCTTCACGATGTGCGGCGGCGTGATGGGCGATGTTGAGGACGCCCGACACATCCTGCCCGTCTTCCGCTGGACAGATTGGGCTGATGAACTGGGGATCTCGTCCGAGGAATACTGGGCGGAAGTCGGCGCCATCACCCGAGTGGATGGGAAACCCTACATAGCGTTCGGCGATGCCCGCGGTCCCAAGCCGGCATGGTGGGGAGCGTCTTACCTTTTCTGCAGCCCGGAACGGTGGCGCACCAACTTCTCGGAGGGCCTGCAGGTTGGCGTGGCTGAATGCCTGATGGACGTGCCGGAGGTACCCGCCGACCTTGTCGAGAAGCTCAAGATGGATCACTGGCATCTCGAGGGCGAGTGGAGAACCGGCCCCTTCCGCTGGATTGCCGGCGAGATCGTGGATTTCCGCACGAAGAGCGGCATCAAAGTCGATATCATCCCCGACATGAACGAGGGGAACTGGCCTGCTCACATGATCCCAGGCGACACCGTGGAGCGGGTCAACTACTACTTGCTGTATGAGGCGGCTGATGCTCCATCGGCCATCAGGTATCTTGAGAGCAGGTATGCCGAGCTCGCCGGCGTGGAGATCAAGTAGCGATGCCGAAAACGCATTCGCTGGATGCTGATAGGGGCGCGGCGCAAGTCGCGCCCCTACTCCAAGCCTTGCGGCTGCCGGTCGTACGCTGGGCGATCTGCGTCTGGCTTGCAGCATGCGCGGCGTCTGCGTTGGCGTCCACATCGTCTGCGCATGAGCCTGCGATTGCCTTCGACGAGCCCTATTTCGAGTTCCAGTCGGATACATACGGCATAGGGATCTCGCTCGATCCGGTGTTCATCGACTACCTCAGCGCCGACCTCACCGGGGATGGGCAGTTCCGTGAGCTCTTGGCCTATGTGGGGAAGCCGTCGTCGCTGTGGCTCGGCATAGGCGGGTGGGGGACTCACAGACCAAGCGTGCCCGCGCAGGCAGAGCTTCGGGAGGAAGACGGCCGGACCGTCCTGGCGCTACGAGGCATTGAGTTCATAGGCTTTCTTCCCACGAACACCGGTCAAGTGGCCCCGGTCCGGGCGGATTGGGTGTTCGAATTCCATGAGAGCTTCTTCGACATGACTCTGACATGGCAGGTCATGACGGATGTGGCGGGTCTTCAGGAAGCCGGTTGGGCGTTGAACATGGACGTTCTTTGGTATGGCGATTCTGAGGACGCGCGTCGCGCGAGCCGCGACGTGCAGGGATTTCCGCGGTGGATACTGTGGTACGGCCCCGACATCGGAGTCGTAGCGGCGTTTCGGGAAGGCTCCACGCATCTTGCAGCCAACCGGTGGTATGGGAACCTCGAGTCCAGCTACGTGATTGCGCACAACTGGTGGAAGCCTGGCGGGTCCGCTCTGGACTGGGGCGCGTATCCCGGGGGCACGTGGCGTGTGGGGTTCTTCGGGGGCGAGCAGGATATCGGCGCGGCCGAGCGGATCTACAAGAGCATTAACTCAGAGGATGGGCAGAGATGAAATTCATAACGGGCGTCAACTACTGGCCGAAAAACCACGGGGTCCAAATGTGGACCGAATTCGACCCGGAGGAGATAGCGGAGGACATGCGCACAATTGCGCGCATGGGGATGAACGCCGTGAGGGTCTTCCTGAAATGGGCAGACTTCCAGCCCTCGCCTGAGATCATCGACGAGTCGATGGTTGGCCTGTTTGACGAGCTCCTCGTCATGGCGGATGCGGCAGGAGTGAGGGTCATCCCCACCTTCTTCTGCGGGCACATGAGCGGGGAGAACTGGGATGTGCCGTGGAGGGGCGATCGTGACCCTTACTCCGATCCTGAGATGCTCAGGGCACAGGTCGGGCTGGTCAAGCATTTCGCCCAGAGGTATCGAAGCGATGCCAGGATTCTGTGCTGGGATCTCGCGAACGAGCAGGACATATTCGCTCGCCCCCGAGACAGGCATTCAGGGTGGCTGTGGGTCCATACGCTCGCGTCCGAGCTGAAATCGCACGACCCTGAGCACCCGGTTACAGCTGGGACCCACATCACCAGCCTCACGCAGGACTGCGGATTTCGCCTCGGAGACCTCTCCGAATGCCTGGATTTCCTGTGCATGCATGCGTACCCGCTGTACGCTGACTCGTGTCCGGAGCGCCTAGACGGAGTGAGGAGCACCTACTTCGTCCCGTTCTGCGCCGCGCTTACCCGAGCCCTTGGCGGAGGGGCCGATGTGCTCTTCGAGGAGTTCGGCGCTACCAGCCAGATGTGCGCAGAGGATGTCATCGAGGGCTACTACCGCGCTACTTTGCACGCTCTGCTTGCAGAGGGCGTCATCGGGGCGATGGGGTGGTGTTACGGCGACTTCACCGTGGGCGACCGTCTGCCATACGAGACCACTCCCTTCGAGGTCGGCTTTGGCATGGTTGACGCAAGGAACGGGGAGCTCAAGGGTGCGGGCCGAGCCATGCAGGAGTTCCGCGGAACGCTGGAGCGCCTGGGCGGGCAAGTGCTCCAGCCGTCTGCGCCAGGGGCAGCGATCGTCGTGCCTCGCAGCTACTACGACAACGTCGATCCTGTCATCACGCCGGAGCGCAACTTCAGAGCGTTGTTCAACTCGTATGTGCTCGCGCGGCGCGCGGGCCTAAATCCCCGCCTGGTTACGAGTGAGGATGATCTGAGCCAGTTCAAGCTGGTGTTCGTGCCGTGCGTCCCGCAGCGCAGAGCGGTGAACACCTCGGATTGGAGGCGATTGGCTGAGTTCGTGGAAGACGGCGGCACACTGTACATGTCGTATGACGGCGCGGCTCTCGATGGAATGGGCGACCTGTTCGGCGTCGAGGTGAGGTACCCAGTCATCGAAGGGGCAGGGCAGCCAGTCGAGATCCGGAACGTTGGAGCCGGGGCCGGGACACAGGACGCAGGCGGAGGCGAGGCGCTGCGCCTGAAGCATGCCACCGGTCGGCGCCTGGTCGTTCGGTCGCGCGATGCGCAGGTTCTGTGGACCCACGCGCGCGGGCATGCCAAATGCCAGAGCGAGGGCGAGCCCGCTGTAGTCGCGGCCGGGCGCGGGCGCGGGTATGCTGTGTTCTGCGACTTTGCCCTGGAGCTGTGCATGTCGGATGACTACGGGGTGTATGAGAGAATGAGGCCTGAGGAGGTATACCGGGCCGTGGTCGAGCTTTCGGGATGGCGCGAACCGGTCTGGACTGACTCGCCTGACGTATCGGCTACGCTGCTGAACGGGGATGGTCTGGGCGGGGATGGGATCGTCCTGCTTGTCAACTACTCACACCAGCCTCGGCAGGTGCGCATATGCGCGCACGGTGTTGATACAGATACCCGCGAAGCGCGGGTGCCGGCCAACGCTGGCTTGGTCCTCGCAACGCGGTAGCACATGGGGCAAGTCGGCCGTACTATGCCGCCTGTTGCGTGTCTGGCCGGGCGATACCGGGGTACTGCTCAGCTTGGCAGTCTTGCGCTGCAGCGCGGCGAGTATGAACAGCCCAGAGGGCTTCAGGCATGTTGAACGACACATCATGGCGTATGCCGACACTGACCCCGACACTGCGGAGCACATCGTCGGCATGTTCTGCCGGTCGCTGGATTACCTCGGCATAGAACTGGCGGGGATTCTGGGCGTCTCGGCGTCCGACCCGGGAGATGCGGCGAACGCAGAGGCGATGCAGGACGCTTTCAGCCTGGGCCTGGGGCTGATCGCAACGGCGCGAGAAGCCGAGTTATGCTGCCGGCTTCTGCTCACATACGCTGCAACGATCAGTGTCATTCCCTCCGAGAATATCATCGTGGCCCATATCCCCGTATCGCCCAGCAGTTTTGGCAGCGCCATCAGACCGAGTTTCACAAACACAAACCCTCTAAGCAGGCAGATGAGATTCGCCCATCTGGGCATGTAGATTGCCTGCAGGTACGTCTGGAATACAAGATTCACGCCCAGCATGATGTAGGCTGCATTCGTGTAGTTGAGTATCGTGTGGGCCAGGCCGACGACACCTGGAGAGGACGCGAACACTCTGATTATGGGTTTGCCCAAGAACAGACAGATCATGAAGAACGAAGCCGATACCACGGTCGATGCCCGAATGCCGAGCTTGCAGTATTTCCTGCTCTCTTCGGGCTTTCCGCAACCATAGTAGTAGCTCATCAGAGGCTGGATGCCCTGGCATATGCCGAGGAGGGCCATGTAGGCCAGGTTGTTTATGTAGTTGACAACACCGTAGGACGTGACTCCGATTTCCCCGACTCGGCCAACTATTTCGATGTTGTGCATATACATCAACACCGAATACGACACCTCTGCGAGAAATGAAGGAACGCCCAGGAAGACAATCTCTCCGATGTCCTTGGCTCTGATTCGGGCGCGACCGATCGAGAGGGCGCCTCGGCGCTGGGCGAAGTGCTTAAGGCATGCGAGCACAGTGACGAGCTGTCCGAGTCCGGTGGCGATGGCCGCGCCCCGCAGTCCGAGCCCGAGAGGAAAGACGAATACATAATCCAGCAGTATGTTGGTGACCGCTCCCCATAGCATCGACCGCATGGACAGCCGCGGCGAACCATCG
Source organism: Firmicutes bacterium UBA5389 (assembly GCA_002409965.1). Lineage (GTDB taxonomy): Bacteria > Bacillota > DTU025 > DTU025 > DTU025 > UBA5389. Next base: position 1,088 of record DHON01000040.1, on the reverse strand, counting down.
TGCCTTATGAAAGTGCATAGAGCCATCGCCAGCAGGACCGGTACTGTGAAGGCCATGTAGTATCTCATGTACTCCGCCGCGGGCGATGTGAGTGCGCCGGTTGCTCCCAGCGCAACTGCTATGTGTTCTGCGAATGCGGCACCCACCAGGCTGAACGCGGCCCCGATGGCCGTGAGCGCGCACAGGGATTGGCGAAAGATGCTGACGGCACCAGCCGGGTCGTCCGACCCTAGGCTGACTGATACCAAGCTGGCTCCGCCCACAGAGAAGACCATGCTTATCGCGATGAAGGCCATTGTGAGCGGAAGGACCAGAGTTACTGCAGCGACCCCGGTTTCCCCAACGCCCCTGGCGATGAACACGCCGTCAACGACCAAGTAGAGCGAGGTAACCACGGATCCCACAACAGACGGAACAACGTACTTTACGAATCTCCTCAATATCATGAAATGTCCCCTTACATCTACACAGTATACAGTCTATAGTCGGCATAGAGTCAAGGGCAGGGGCAGACCAGGGCTTTCGTCGACCCGCGGAATGATGCGAAGGCCTCTTCTGTGTTCGCGCTTTGACACGAGCAATCTGCTGATTGGCTTGAGGCGGCCTGCGGTCTTCACTATCAAGGGTTTTTCTGGTACCTGCGGCTTTTCCCTCAGGTTATTCTTACCACCTGCGGGTTTTGCCGCAGGTTCGACACGAGCGCGCCA